>NZ_JBLXHU010000016.1:0-72885 GCF_048259285.1 Bizionia sp.
TTAAGCACAAGCCAGATTTTTAAATTTTACTATTTATCTTTTTTATTGGAAATCGTCAAATTTAAAAATTTGGCGACTTTCCAAATATACCTTAACTTCGATTAATCAACTGACTAGCTATGAGCTATATACGTTGTTGGGCATAGTTTTTTTATAGTGATATGTTTATTTCAGTTGCAGTTAATATTATAACTTTAATATCCTTTTTTATAGATTTTCTCTTTGCAACCTGATAGTCAGTAAAATCGTGAGAAATTAAAAGTTTATCGTCCGAGTTGAATGCTACTCGTAAAAAATGTCTGTCTTTTTTATTTTTTATAATCCTGTCAATATATTTTTTTGTTCCTTGAATTACTTTATTCGGAACAAAGTTGAACCTTCCGTTAATAGCTAATGTTTGAATTAGGCTAAAACCGAGCATTCCCGGAATTAAATGTTTAGTATATTCCAAACCAATATAGCTTGAGTTATTACTATCAATCATATCAAATCCTTCATCTACCGCAACATTTAAATCATTACCAAGCATACTAGTAATTAATTCAATTGAGCTTTCTTGATGTTCAGAATTTTCGTCATTGGCGTGAACCAAAGTGCAAGTGTCTAATACTATATCAGCCATTCTTTTTTCTTTTTGCTTGTTCAGACGCTAATGCAATTGATTCTTTTAACGTTTCTGCAAAAAAGTCTTTAGGCCAATCAATAGGTTTTATATGTCCATTTTCCTGTAATTTTATTTCTCTTATTTTAGAATTTTTATCCTCTTTTTCAACAAAATATATAGCTACATCCTCTGAATCTATTTCTCCTTCTGCTACAAGTCTTCTTAAACTTAAAAGTAAATGTTCACTATGAGTTTCAGTGATAATCGTTTGCCCTTTTTTTGCCATACTTATAAAAAGTTCGGCAAGCACACATTGTATTTTTGGATTAAGATGAATTTCAGGTTGTTCTGCAACGGTTATACTTCTTTTTGGTGATACAAGAGATTGTAAAATCAGTGGCAATACTTGGGATGCGCCAAAACCTGCATTTGCAATGCTTGTATAATAATTATCATCATCATTATTTCTAAATCTAATTGAATATGTATTACTATAATGATGTTTTAATTCAATTCTATCTCCAAATCCAAACTTTTTAATCCAATTATTTAGTTCTTCATTATTGTCTCCAATTTTTTTAAGAAGATTTGGCATATTTTGTCCTTTGGAACCAACTGTATTATATGTTTCGTTAGTTATTTCATAAATTCTATGGGGATTTTCACGAATTGGACCGATGAAACTTAATTCTCCAAAATATCTTCGCGCTCTAGAATTATTATATGATATAGCTGATAAAAATTGTGAAAATCCTTTAGAGAACTGGTCGATATTTCCTTTTATTTTTTCGCCATTTTCATCTTCTTCATTATTTTCTAAATTTGATAAAATAGTATTTGGGGAAAACAGAAAGTTTGTCGGTGATGAATCCGAAATTGTCATTCTTTCTATTTTTTTGAAAAGTTTACTTCCAATTCCAGAATATTTATATTTATCTCCTAATTTTTTTAAACTCAAAAAAGGTCTTTTAAAAATATCATATATAGAACTTTCTTTTAATTCAATTTCTTCAGTATCTTGATTTTGACCTAATAAAATTTCAAATGCGCCAGGTGAGTAACGACCAACCTTTTCAAGCTTTTCATCCGATTCGTGTATATGATATCTGTAACCAAAAAAGATTTCTTTACTAGTATCATAATCTTTTACTATTTCTTGAAAGTTTCCACCATCATAAATATCGCCCTTTAAGATAATAGGCGAATCTCTATCTCTAGAATTAATAGTCTGATTCATTAATAATAAAGGCGCTAAAAAACTCGTCTTTCCAGAGTTATTATTCCCTAAAATTATAGTTATAGGCTTTATTTTTACCCAATCAGTATCTTCAAAACCTTTAAAGTTTTTCCATCTGACTTCCATATGGTCTAAATGTTTATTCATTTGGTTATTTTTTTAAATTATGCCCAACGTATGAATATACGTAATGGTGTATATATATCTATTATATCTACACCAAATCTAACAAATTCAAACAACTAATCATCTACGTAGTTCTACGTAATTCCAATACACAAAAAAACCACCTCGGTTTAGAAGCGGTTTTAGAATACATTATATAAAAAAAATCTATTTATCCATATCAAGATACGTTTATCACATAGGTAGCAACCACATCTTTGTTAATTTTTACATGTATATCATAATGACCTTTGTGGTTAAATTTATAGGTGAAGGAAATTAGGCCAGCGTCATGATGTATGTTATAAATTTCTAATGGCTGTTCTGTAATTCCAACGTATTTAATAAGCGAAATAGAATCTGTAGAAATGGTTTTAAGGGATTTAAAACTGAATTGTATTTCGTGGTTTTTGCCTATTTCAATATTCATTTCTTTGGGGCTCATCGGGATTATTTTATGTTCATAAGTTTCCCCATAAACTAATGGACTTGATACAAATGTTTGTGTTGAGGTTGAACCATTTAGTAACCACTTTTTTTCAATGGGATAGTGACTTTTAGAAAATAATATAGGATCTGTTAAAAAATAACCGTCATTATAATCTTCTATAAAGGTGCTGTTAATTATATATCCATTAGACCAAGTGGCATCGGTTAAATACCATTTGTTATTTAATTTAACGGCATTCCATGAATGATTAGCTATGTCCAGTGCTTCAATATTGGATGCCACAGAACGGCCATATCCATTTACTATTTCACATTCTATATTGGCTAAAAATGATAATTCTTTAATTAAGTAAGCATAACCGGTACACATGGTTTTTTTATCTTCTAGCAGCCTTTTAAACGTGGTTTTTAAATAGGTGTTATTCCATGCAATATATCCTAGACTATCGTTTTTATACTTTTTTCGTTTTCTAAAAATTTTGTTTTGTTGATTTATATCGGCTGTTATATTTTGACAAACCCACGTATAAATAGCTCTGAATTTTTCAACATCGGTTGGTAGTTTGGATGTCAGCTTATGCGCTAAAAGCGGTAAATTATCCAAACTAGCACCTTTATTCATTTTAGCATTATAATCTGCTTGCTTAAAATTAACAGACTTGAAATCTGATATTTGCGCCTGTGAAATAGCACTTATAAAAACGATAATTAAGAAATACCGGATGGACATACCTATCTGTTTTTCTTGGATTTGTAAACTTTTTTTACGGCTACTTTTCCCATAACGATACATGTAACAGCATCCATATTAACTTCCATTTCAACGGTGGGTGAGGCGGTTTCATTATTAATAACAATGGTTCTAGAGCTATAACCTATAAAGCTAAAAATAAGAACATCGCCTTTTTTTAATTTTTCAGGAAATTCAAATTCACCATCAAAATTCGTTTGTGTCCCAATGGCTGTGCCTTTAAGAATAATGTTGGTGCCAGGTAGCGGTAAACCATTTTCATCTAAAACAGTTCCTTTTACGCTAATGTTTTTTTCTTGATGGATATCTTTTGCCTCGGAATTGGTATTCGTTGTATCGGTTTTCTTGTCTTGTGCGTGAGTAGCATTGAAACTAAAAAAAGACAGCATTGCTAAACCAAAACCACCAATGAGATTGCGCCTTTTATTGGTTTTAGGTAATTGATTAAATGATTTTAATTGAGCGGTTTTAAATCTGCCGCATGTATTTTGGCTGCTTTTCAATTTGAAATAATTGATAATTGCTTCAGGTTTCATGTTGGTAAAATTAATGACTTCTTTTTCACAGGAATTACAAAATCCACCTGCTTTTGTAGGCGAAAAGTGCTTGTAATTTTCAGAACATGGTGTTTTAATACTTACGTTTAGATTGTTTTTCATGATGGTTATTTTTATGATTATGATTCAAACCTAGCGGTTTATCAGGTATCTTGAAATAACCAATGAGACAAACGGGTTTTTGAGTGCGTGAAACTTACGTTTTGGTTAGCGTACCAAAAAACCACTTCGGTTGGGAAGTGGTTTGGATACAGTAAGAATTAGGTTTTTTAGTTTATTGAACTCGGCAGTTTTTACCACAAGTACTTTGTTATAGCTCGATTCCTATTTAAATTTTAGGTTGTTTTTGACCTCTTATAAATGGAATTATCATTGGCACTTCATTTTGATACTTTTCATATGTTTTACCAATAGACTTTCTTAAGTCTTTTTCTTCTAAATACTTTACAGCAACAAATATATATATGGTTGTAACTAATGTAAAGAATAAATGCCCAACAGTCATAGTTGGTGTTGCCCAAAAAACAATTAGAAATCCTAACATAATTGGATGTCTTACTAATTTATATAAGTAGTTAGTTTGAAATTTTGGATTTGGGGTTACTTTGTTTTTTAGATTATCAAAAATTTGGACTAAACCAAAAAGTTCAAAATGATTAATCATAAATGTTGATAACAGCACAATAAGCCATCCAGTAAAAAATAATCCAATTAAAACAATAGAAAAAATATTGTTTTCAACTTTCCAAACTATTGTTGTTATAGGTTGCCATTGCCAATAAACTAATATTAATGCCAAACTAGAAAGTAATACATAAGTACTTCTTTCCATAGCTTGACTGAAGATAGATGTAAACCATTCTTTAAATTTTGGTCTCGCCATTATACTATGTTGCAAAGCAAATACACTTAATAAAATTGTATTAGTTAAAATAGCTTTTAACAAAGTTGGCTCTACGCCTGAATCAATTGTTTTTGGAACAACAAAATTACCAACAAATCCTATGGCATATAAAAATGCAATTAGAAAAATACAATAGGCTATTATTCCATAAATAAAGATTAATAATTTTTTCATGACTATTGGTTTTGTTTATATCCCAAAATTCATAAAAACAAAAGTCATATAACTTTCAAATACGTTCAAAAAACATTCTAAAACGTCCAAACAACAAATTATTGTCTATTTATTATTATTTAATCGGTACTTGTGAGGTGGTAAATTGTATTTTTCTTTAAAAGATTTTATGAAATGCGATGAATTTCTATAACCACAATCATAGCTAATTTGGTTAATATTTAAATTACTTTCAATAAGTAGCACTCTGGCATGTTCCAGACGTTTAGATTTTATCCACCTCGAAGGTGTCGTATTAAATGTGTTTTTGAAATCTCTTTTAAAGGCTGATAAACTTCGACCACATAATTTGGCGAATTCTTCAACCTTCAAATTATATAAAAATTTTTCTAACATGACAATTTCTATATCTATTCCTATTTTTTTATGTTTTTGAAAGTCTGATTTATTTGGACGTATTCCTGTAACAAATTCCTCTATTTCTGCTAAAATTGGATAGGTATCACCTGTCCAGAAAAGATGGTCTCGACCATTAAATTCAACAAGTTTGGAATTAGGTATTCGTTCTGCCAAATATCTACCTTCTTCAACAAGGATGTCAATATCCTCTTTCCTATATAGAAGAAGAGTTGGGACTTTAATTGAGCCTAAAATTCCAGTCACATCAATTTTCGTGCATTGCTTATGTAAAATCAATGCAGCTTTAGGGCTTCCTCCAGAACGTAAATAACTAGCTAGCCAATCTAAAAATGCATTATCATGCGCTAATGAAGGCACTAAAGTTTTTAATCCATCAAGATTTCCGTGTGCCCAATTATCTTCAATTGCCTTATTAGAAACCTCACGTTCAGCATCTGTAGGAGCCCAAGGGTAATCTTTGGAATACCTGCGTTTTGCAAATATCCCAAAACCAATAACGCCTAATGTTTTTTGAGGATACTTTAAAGAATATAGAAGACTAACAGATCCTCCTTCAGAATGACTAAATAAAAATGCCTTTTGTGAATTTACTGCATCTAATACCGCATTGATATCATCCATACGCTCTTCCATGGTGGAATATTCATCTGAACGATCTGAAAGCCCTGTACCTCTTTTATCGAAAATTATTAATCTAGAAAATATGGAAAGCCTAGTTAAAAAGGAAGCGAGCCTAGGTTCTGCCCACATCATATCAATGTTTGAAACCCAACCTGGAATATATAAAATGTCGATTGATCCTTCACCTACTACTTGATAGGCAATATTAAAATCTCCGCTTTTAGTATAGTTAGTTTTTGGTTTCATATAGATTTATTAATACAATTTCAAAATTTATATGGGTTTTCACAATGTGCTACAACGTTTTTGTATAACTTAAGTTCGATTTTGTAATAAAGTTATAAATTTGAAGTAAATAAAAACCGAATAGGAAATACTTGTCTGCCGACAGGCAGGCGCGCGTCTCCATGGCTATCAGGATTTGTAAGTATATAAGCGCCTAATAATGTGTTTTGTACATTATTATCTGCTGGATGATGCTATCTGTTATTTATTTACAATTTCATTCAGAGGTTTTTTAAATTTTTTATAATTCTCTGGCATTTGTAAAAATGGTTCTATTGTAAAACTGAACGTGTTAGCGCCATCAAAAATCCAATAATTTTCGACTAATTTTCCATCTGTGGTTTTGAGATTCTGTTGTGGAATATGGTTAATGAAAAATTGATTTTTCTCTTTATTATACCAAATTCCCATTACACGTAAATCTTTTTCAGTTGAATAGTTAAGTTTTAAATGTGGTTGAATATTTTTTTTTATTGACTTAAGCGTAAGGTTCTTGATAGGGAAATTTTCTAAATCTTTTGCCCAAGCGTATGTATTATCCGCTTCTGCGTTGACTAATTTTTTCCATTGTTCTAATACACTTGTTGTGTCTTTTTCTGATTGAATAACTGTAAATAAATTTTCTTGAATAATTTCTATTTCCTGACTTTTTGGACTTATGATGACTGTAGTTTTTTCGGCAGCAATTTGACTATCATTAATTCCGAAAAAGGAACTTAAGACAAAGAAAAGTATTTTTATTTGTTCCATTTTTAAAGTTTATAATATATGCTTGATTTGCCTGCCAACGTGTTTCTTTAGTGGCGTGTTTAAGCACCTAATTTAGCAAACCTGCCTGCCGGCAGGCAGGTAAAAACCGAATAGAAAATCCGCTAGGATTTTCGTAAGTAAACTTGAACTAGCAATGAATTATACACATTGTTGTACACTGGTATTTATTTTATTCTAAAATGTGGTTTTAAATAAATATTTAATTTTTTTTTATAGCTATCAACACTTTCGTGAACTACAGTATAATATTCCTTATAATTTAATTGACTGTGATTTCCATTATTATTATTGAATAAATCCCATCTTTTATATTCTAAATCAGAGTTTATGAATTTTTTTAATGCCTTAAACTTTTTATCAAAATTCACATTTTTATATTTAAAAATATAACAAGCTCTATTCTGATTTATATTTTCCCATATGACAAAATTGTAGTTTCTGTTTTTTAATATAATAAGAAGTGCCTCTTCAAATGTCGAATTATTATTTTCCCATAATGAAACAGCTTTATTGTCGTTTTTTAAAAGTTTAGATGCTTGCTTAATAAAAATGTTGTTTTTATATAATTCACCAATCTCGTTAATATTTATCTCTTTTGATATTGTATAATTTTCTTTAATTTTTTTGTTTGGTATTTCTTGATGTAGATAGCTTTTTATTTGTAGGTCTTTATGATTATTAATATGGTTTAATACTATAATCCTAATTTTATCGATATCATTTGAAAGATTATAAATAATTTTTTTTGTAGCCCTATCAACATATACTTTATATAAATCATCAGAATATTTTTTTTGAAAATATGAAACGTTTATGTTGTTTAAAAGGTTTGTAGGGCCATCTATTTCTTTTGGGAGATATATTATGTTTGGGTCTACTTTAACACCTCTTGGAGTAAAAATAAGATTTTTCCAAGTGAAATATATTTTTTCACAGTCTGCTTCTGAAATTTGTTTTACTGAGTTTTGAGAATTCGACTCTTTAATTGTTGTTTTCTGAAGTTTTGACTTTAGAGCACCTTTTATATTATTTTTTTTTAATTTTTTATTCAATAAGATTAAAGACTTTAAAAGATTTTTTGGTGTAAACTTATTTTCCTTGTTTCTAATTGTTTTTTTTAATAACCATTTATTAAGTTTTCGGTCTTGGTCTTCCTCAACTTTAGTAATTAAAATATGTATATCTTTATGTTCATTTTCATCAAGACCATTTTTTAAAAACTTTAAACATTTTCGTATAGAAGTATAAGATATTTGTCTAATCGAGTTTTGAGAATAAAACTCTTTATTTATTGTTTTTAGAAGATTTGATTTTTTAGCCAACAGGTTTAAAGACTTTAAAAGACTGTTAGGTGTATATTTATTTTCCTTGTTTCTTATTGTATTTCTCCTTAACCATTCGTAAAGTTTTCTGTCTTGGTCTTTCTTAACTTCGGCAATTAACAAAAGAATGACTTTATGCTCCTTTTTATCAAGACTATTTTTTAAAAACCTTAAACATTTTCCTAATGAAGTAAAGGATATTGTATAGATATCATTAATTGTGGTATTTTTAGTCTTATTCATTTAAGAAATATACTTGTTTTTTAGCACTTGTGTACAACGTTTTTGTATATGGTTTGTTGCGTGGTTTAAGCACCTAATTTAGCAAATAAAAACCGAATAGAAAATCCGCGAGGATTTTCGTAAGTAGGCTGGAACTAGCAATAAATTATATACGGTGTTGCCACACGTTTTTTATTTCCAATAACTTATTTTCCTCGTATCAACATAAATTGGAACGAATTCCTTTGCGTTATTAAAATGTTCTTTCATAGATGTATTTTTCATAATCCAATTCCCGTTTTCGTCAAATTCATAGTCAAATTTCAATTCTCGATTTAATTTTGAACCCTCAAATTCTTTTGAATTGATAGGGTTATATAAAATGTCAAATTCAGTTATGTTGTCTGTATACTTTTTTAAATCCGCTGATATTGTATAGGAAGTTTGTTTAAAAATTCTTCCGTCTTTCCATTCCGTTTCGCTTATAATTTCCATCCATTCTGTTTTATATGACGATTCTATTAGATTGTTGTTTTTGTCATATCTAAACAAATTAGTTGTCATTGATTTGTCATTCTCTTTTTCTTTTTGTGTAGAAGATATTATTTTTTCATTATCGTCAAAAGTGTATTCTGAATTAACTTCGGTCGTATCATTTCCTTTAACAGAAATTCGTTTTATTTGATAATCATTTTTCCCATAATAAAAAGTTGTTTTATGGTCAATTGTGTCATTTACGAAAACAGTCAATTCACTTGTGTTATTAATAGAATCATATTCTGAAGTTTGAATAATTTTCGATTTGTTTGCTTTATTAATTGAAACACTTTTAATGAACTTTTGGTTTTTGTTATAATCAATAACATTGGTTTGTAAAAGTTCTCCATAATTATCGAAGTATTCTACTTTTTTCAATTCCCCAAAATCGGTGAATTCTTCTATTTTGTTCAGAACGGGTTTGTCTTCATTTTCTGTGTTTTGAAAAGTTGTTTTGTAATATTCAATTTTTTTAACTTTTCCATACAGATTGTTTCCTTGTAAAACGTTTTTAAAATCTGAATAAATTGGCTGTAAATCAGTTCTCAATTCCGTTTTGTTTTGGCAGTTAAATAAAATAATTGACATTAAAGTCAGTAAGTAAATTTTTCTCAATGTTCTTATTTTCAAATGTGTGGCAATGTATGAATATACGTAATGGTATATATATCTATTATATCTACACCAAATCTAACAAATTCAAACAACTAATCATCTACGTAGTTCTACGTAACTTTATCCCAGAAAAAAACCACTTCCGTAAAGAAGTGGTTTTGTTTTGATTCTATAATTTAACAGCGAAGCGGTCTAATATCTATTTTATCATTTAGCTTCGCTGATTAATCTTATAAGTGCGTTAGTGTTAGCTGCGTTTTTCTAAAACACAGAACAATAATCGTCTTATTTAATCATCTCATAGCTACGTTTAATAAAGTTGGTTAACTCTTCACCTTTCAGTAAACCTTGTGAAAGTCGCGCTAAATCCAAACTCTGTGTAATTAAACGTTCTTGCTTTTTCTTGGTTTTGGTTTCTAAAATTTCGCCAACTAAAGCGGAATTTGTATTCACTACCAAATTGTACATTTCTGGCATATTACCAAACATGTTCATACCGCCGCCACCTGTCTGCTGCATTTCTTTCATACGGCGCATAAACTCGGGTTGCGTAATCATAAATGGTGACGCATCACTATCCATGGCTTCTAACTGTACCGAGAATTTCTCCTGTGGAATTACTTCTTTCAGTAAATCCTCAAGCGCGCCTTTTTGGTCGTCTGATAATTTAGAAATCTTGGCATCATCGGTTTTAATTAAATTATCCACGTGATCGGCATCCACACGAGCAAAGGTTATATTCTCCTTGCTAGATTCTAGCTTCTGCATTAAATGCGATACAATTGGCGAATCTAATAACAACACCTCATAACCTTTAGCTTTAGCCGCTTCAATATAACTGTGTTGTGCATCTTGATTGGATGCGTACAAAATAACCAACTTACCATCTTTATCGGTTTGCTTGGCTTTTATAGCGTTGAATAATTCGTCATATGTAAAATATTTACCGTCTACGGTTGGGTACAATGCAAACGCATCAGCTTTATCAAAAAATTTATCTTCTGAAAGCATTCCGTATTCAATCACAATCTTAATATCGTCCCATTTCTTTTCAAAATCTTCACGATTATTATTGAAAAGAGATTTCAATTTATCAGCGACTTTACGCGTGATGTAAGATGATATTTTCTTAACAGCACCATCCGCTTGCAAATAACTACGCGATACGTTTAATGGAATGTCTGGTGAATCAATGACACCACGTAACATGGTTAAAAATTCGGGAACAATGCCTTCCACATTATCGGTAACATATACCTGATTTTGGTACAATTGAATCTTATCTTTTTGAATGTTGAGGTCGTTGGTCATTTTTGGGAAATACAAAATTCCCGTTAAGTTAAATGGGTAATCCACATTTAAATGAATGTGAAATAACGGCTCCTCAAACTGCATTGGATATAACTCGCGATAAAAGTTATTATAATCCGTCGCTTCCAAATCTGTTGGCAATTTAGTCCATGCTGGATTTGGGTTGTTTATAATATTATCAACCGTAATTTGTTTATGTGGCTCGGTAGTTTCCTTACCATCCTTATCGGTTGTAGTTTTTGGTGTAAAATCTGGATCGTTTACTTCCTTGGTTCCAAATTTAATTGGAATAGGCATAAACTTGTTATACTTTAATAATAATTCACGAATACGTGCTTCTTCTAAAAACTCGGTAGAATCGTCTGCGATATGCAAAATAATTTCGGTTCCACGGGCTGTTTTGTCCGCTGTTTCTAAAGTGAATTCTGGACTGCCATCGCAAGTCCAATGTGCTGCTGGTTCATCTTTGTAAGATTTGGTAATGATTTCTACTTTTTCAGCAACCATAAATGCCGAATAGAAACCTAAACCAAAATGACCGATAATTCCAGAGTCTTTAGCCGAGTCTTTATACTTATCTAAAAACTCTTCTGCACCTGAAAATGCCACTTGGTTAATATACTTTTCAACTTCATCCGCAGTCATCCCTAAACCTTGATCTATAATGTGCAATTTCTTGCCATCTTTATCAATTTTAACTTCAATTTGTGGATTTCCGTATTCAACAGAAGCTTCGCCAATACTTGTTAAATGCTTTAATTTTAATGTTGCATCGGTTGCATTACTAATTAGCTCACGTAAAAAGATTTCGTGATCACTGTATAAAAACTTTTTAATGAGTGGGAAGATATTTTCTACCGATACATTAATGTTTCCTTTTGCCATAAATTTAATTTATTAAATTATTTCCACAAATGTGGAAAACTGTTAAACGTCATTCTTCGATTTTGTTAGAGTCAAAAAAAGTACCAAGTGTTAAAACGTGACAAACTGACATTTGCAGGATAAAAAAATGCCATTCCTCAAAGAATGGCATTTAGGTGTTTCAGACAAATAGGGTTTAATCAATTACAAAATATGGGTAGTATTGAGATGTTTTTTGACAACTTCCAAATTGGGCCTACCGAAGATTTATCGTAAAATTTGAAATGATGATGCCGAAAAATTTCAGGCTGTTTGAGCAAGCGAAATCATTAAGAATGAAAAATTTTCATTGCGAGTTGCTGAAATTTAGGTATCAAATAATAAATTTAGATATAGGTTTGTAAGCCTAGACTTTTTTGTTTCTTTTTTTGGTAATGAAAAAAAGATCGTATAAAAAATTACCGATTAATTTAATATTCTTTTTTAATGAAGTCCCGAAAATTATCAGGACGACCTATATTCTCTAAAAAATAAGTTTATATTTCAGTTTATTCTTTTATAGAACTTTCAGTCTTCTCGACTGTATTCTTATTTTTTACATACCTCTCTAGCCATTCATCCTGTTCCCAAAGCATGTGTAAAATAGATTCTTTTGCTGCATAACCATGACTTTCTCTTGGCAACATAACCAAACGCACGGGTGCGCCTAATCCTTTTAACGCATTAAAATAGCGCTCACTTTGTAGCGGATAGGTTCCTGAATTATTATCGGCTTCACCATGAATTAATAATAAAGGCGTTTTCATGGTATCTGCATGCATAAAAGGCGACATGTTATAATATATTTCTGGCGCCTCCCAATAATTGCGTTCTTCACTTTGAAAACCAAAAGGTGTTAACGTTCTATTATAGGCGCCACTTCTAGCAATTCCGGCTGCAAATAAATTGGAATGTGCTAATAAATTCGCCGTCATAAAGGCGCCATAACTGTGACCACCAACAGCAACGCGATCTCTATCAATATAACCCAAAGCGTCAACCGCATCAATAGCTGCTTTTCCGTTTCCAACTAATTGCTTGATAAAGGTATCGTTTGGTTGTTCATCACCTTCACCAATAATTGGGAAAGCAGCATCATCTAAAACCACATAACCTCTGGTTACCCAATAAATAGGGGAGCCGTAATATGGATAGGTAAATTCATTAGAACTGGATGTATTTTGACTTGCGCTACTTTTATCTTTAAACTCACGTGGATAGGCCCATAAAATCATTGGGTATTTTTTGCCTTTTTCGTAATCGGTAGGCAAGTACAAGGTGCCCGATAAATCTAACCCATCATCACGTTTGTAATTAATAACTTCTTTTTTAACATTTTGTATGCTTTTAAATGGGTTTTCAAATGTAGTTAATGGGGTTAGGCTCTTCCGTTTTTTAATATGTCGGATGTAGTAATTTGGAAATTCATTTTTCGATTCTATTCGCACTAAAAATGTACCGTCTTTTGCGCTAATTGCCGAACTAATACTTTCTACTTTGTCGGTTAAGGTGGATTGGTATAAACGTGTGGTTTTTTGGGTTTCCAAATTCATTTCGTCTATAAATGGGAATTTTCCAGCATCGCTATACCCATCACCAATTAAATAGGCTTTGTTAGAATCTACATCTAAAACATATTCATTAAAATCGTTTTTAGTGTACACAAAACTTCCTGGATTGCTATACACATCTTGGTAATTTCTGTCGAATAAAACCGTTGGCTCTTGGTTGGCGTTAGATGGATTAAACAGGTAGGTTCTGGTATTTCGGGTGTTCCACCAATAATCGTTTGCAATGGCAACGTTATCGGTTCCCCAAGTAATACCACTAAAACGATCTTTCGTTTTTAAAAGGGAAGAGACTTTCCCCGTAAATGGTGCATCTTGCTGAAACACTTCATCTCGGAAAGGCACCTTGTTTTCCGGATCACCTCCATCTAAAACTTCAGCCCAATACAGGGTTGCCGGTTTGTCATTTCGCCAGTTAAGGTCGCGCATTCCTGTGCGTTCCGCCATAAAACCTTGTGGTAAATCTTCAATTAATGGCACTTGGAGCATGGATTTTACTAAATCGCCATTAGCTTTGTAAACGCTCGTTTCGGACGGAAATCTATAATAAGGTACCAAGTAAGAAAATGGTTTGTCAATAGTGGTAATCATCACATAATTTCCATCTGGTGAAAACGATAATCCACGATACATGGCAGTCGATTTCCAAAGGCTTGTGTTGCCATCCAATGTCACTTTGTACAACTCTGATTGTGCTAATTGCTCAAAATTATGCTCGTCATTAGGGTTTTTAAGTAAATCCTGATAGGTTCTATTTTGGGCTTTTACACCAGCTTCACTAACAGAAATTGTTGGACCTGTTGGAACCGCTTCTTTGGTGTTAATTAACGCTTTTCTATTTTCGGGAAGCATTTTAACTAAAAGGGCTTCGCTGTTTTTCATCCAAACGGCTGGATTGCCCATATTGGCATTTAATTTGGCGTCTGTTAGTTTTTTAGCTGAAGCCTTTAAAATATCTAAAACCCAAAGTTCAGCACCAGATGTTACGGTATTAGTAAAGGTCATGTATTTTTGATTTGGCGACCAAGAGAAGTTAGCATATCTACCATTTTCAGGTAATCCTGCAACCGTTTTCGGATTTCCTTTTTGATTATTTCGAACTTCTATATTGGTGTAATAACGTGTTCGACTTCCAATATTGGTGACTGGATTAATCCGTAAACCACCCAAACGCATTTCGGTTTCCGAGAGTTCCTCAATCGTTTTATAAGCACTTCGGTATAGGAATACAATATTTTCGCCTTTACTATCCATGCGAATACTTGGCGCAAGTGGCGCTTCCGCTAATTCTAAAATGTTTTGATGGGGTTTTTGATAGGTGAGATTTTCTTGTGCATAACCTGAAATTACAAATAAAAACAGGCAGCATGTCAGCAATGATTTCATATTTAGAGGGTGTTTTAATGAAGCCTAAAGATATCAAAAACATTTTTGAAACCAAGGTGACTTGGCATAGGAACGCCTATTTATTATGCGTGCATAACGAATACGATTCGCTTTTGAAAACTCTTACAAAGTAAATAGTTAAATTGCGCACAGATTAATCATGCAATTTCCGACAGGTTTTAGTGAATCCGGAAATGAATAACAAACAACTTTCAATGTATAATTCTAAAATAATCGGTTTAGGTCATTATGTGCCTGATAATGTGGTTACAAATGACGATTTGTCTAAATTGATGGATACTAATGATGCTTGGATTCAAGAACGAACCGGTATTAAAGAACGTCGTTGGGCTGTAAAAGGATCTGATGATACTACAGCCACCATGGGTGTAAAAGCCGCAAAAGTAGCTATTGAACGTGCGGGAATTGATAAAGATGATATTGATTTTATTGTATTTGCTACTTTAAGTCCAGATATGTATTTTCCAGGACCTGGTGTGCAAGTACAGCATGCTTTGGGTATTAAAACTGTTGGTGCTTTAGATATAAGGAACCAATGTTCAGGTTTTGTTTATGCGATTTCTGTAGCAGATAATTTTATTAAAACGGGCATGTATAAAAACATTCTTGTTATTGGTAGTGAGTTGCATTCACATGGATTAGATTTAACAACGCGTGGTCGTGGTGTTTCCGTTATTTTTGGTGATGGAGCAGGTGCTGCTATTTTAACCCGTGAAGAGGATCCAAATAAAGGAATTTTATCCACCCATTTACATTCAGAAGGTGAACATGCTGAAGAATTAGTTCTAGTGGCACCTGGGATGGGGAAACGTTGGGTGAATGATATTTTAGAGGATAACGATCCTAATGATGAAAGTTATTATCCACATATGAATGGTCAATTTGTTTTCAAAAATGCCGTTGTGCGTTTTAGCGAAGTGATTATGGAAGGTTTAGAAAAAAATAAGCTTCCTGTAGATGCCATAGATATGTTAATTCCACATCAGGCGAATTTACGAATCTCTCAATTCATTCAAAAGAAGTTTAAATTAAATGACGATCAAGTCTTTAATAATATCCAGAAGTACGGAAATACCACAGCGGCTTCTATTCCAATTGCATTAACAGAAGCATGGGAAGAAGGTAAGATTAAAGAAGGCGATACCGTTGTTTTAGCCGCTTTTGGTAGCGGTTTTACTTGGGGAAGTGTCATTATCAAATGGTAAATTCCTGCGAGCTCAGGAACCTCTAAATAGACAAGGGGTTCTGCGTAGCTATTCTCGAAAACAATTGAACTATTAACGCATAAAAAAACCCGAAACATTACTGCTTCGGGTTTTCTCCTATTAACCAATTTAACTAACACTAAACTATAAATTAAATAGTTTGAATGATTACTTAAAACTTATCACTTACCTATATAGACGTAAAAAGTTTGTTTTTATTTCATAGCTTTTTACTTTTAACGTTCATTTAACACAAAAAGCAAAAACCCAAGGCTTTTACACCTTGGGTTTTCTGTATTTAATAGTCAAACACTAACACTAACCATCAACTATTAAGTAGACTATTAAATATTTATTTTAAATACCTAAATTGGTATATATCAATATAGACGAGTACATTTGAAAAACGTTACGCTTATTTTCGAGTTTAACGCTAAATTAACAGCTATGAGTAAAAAAACATTAGTAGTAGGTGCATCCTTAAAACCAAATCGGTATTCCAATATTGCCATTAATCGTTTAGTAAACAATCAGCATGAGGTGGTGGCTTTCGGATTACGTGGAGGCACGGTTGCGGGTGTTGAAATAGATACCGAATTAAAGTCGTATTCAGACATTGATACCGTTACCCTTTATTTAAATCCGCAACGTCAAGTGGAATACTACGATTATATTATTTCCTTAAATCCGAAGCGTGTTATTTTCAATCCTGGAACTGAAAACCCGGAATTTTATAAACGTTTGGACACGGCAAATATTGAAAGTGAAGTAGCGTGCACACTCGTTTTACTTTCTACGAATCAATATTAAACCCAAGTAGGTGAGGAGTCCGTTTACAATTAAAATTTCAAAACCAATTTTATAACCGTTAAACAATTCCGCTGAATACATATTTATAAAATAAGATAGGATTGGTGCTATTACAGCAATAATCCACACGTACTTGTCTTTTAATTCGGCTTTGGTTAAAATTCCAAATGCAAATAACCCTAATAATGGACCATAGGTATAACCGGCTGCTTTAAACAATTCCCAAATGACGGATACATCTTTAAAAAGCGAGTCAAAAAGAATAATGACAGCCACTAAAACAATGCTCACCATAATATGAACGCGTTTTCTTATGCCTTTTTGTTGATCTTCAGGTTTTTTATCGAGTTCAATAATGTCAATACAAAATGAGGTGGTTAAAGAGGTTAATGCCGAATCTGCACTAGAATAGGCTGCTGCAATTAATCCAAGAATAAAAAATGCCGATGTGAGCACGCCTATTTCAGGCATCATGGCAATAGTTGGAAATAAATCATCCTTGGTTGCCGTAATCCCATTTTGTTGCGCATATTGGGTTAGCATTAACCCTAAAGCTAAAAATAATATATTCACGAAAATGAGTACAATACTGAAAACAACCATGTTTTTCTGGGCATCTTTTAAATTTCGACAGGTTAAGTTTTTCTGCATCATATCCTGATCCAATCCTGTCATGGTAATCGTTATGAACATACCAGCTAAAAAGCTTTTTATGAAGAATTGTGCGTCGTTAGAATCGTCTAAAAAGAAAACTTTACTCATGGCACTATCTTTCACATTCGTATAGATTTCAGACATACCATTTAAATCTAAAGCCGTGGCTAAAAATGAAATGGTAACGACTACCGAAATTAACATAAACAGTGTCTGCAAGGTATCGGTAAAAATAATGGTTTTAATTCCACCTTTAAAGGTGTATAACCAAATAAGCGCAATAGTAATAATTACGGTTACAGGAAACGGCATACCTAAATTATCAAACACCAAAAGCTGTAATACTTTGGCAACTAAAAAGAGCCTGAAGGCCGCGCCAACCGTACGGGAAATTAAAAAAGCTACCGAACCTGTTTTATAACTCGTGTTTCCAAACCGATCCCGTAAATAGGTGTAAATGGAGGTTAGATTCATCCGGTAATACAAAGGTAAAAGCACATAAGCAATTACGAGGTAGCCAAAAAAGTAACCAAATACCACTTGCAAATACCCAAACTGTTTGGTTTCCACCGCACCTGGAACCGAAATAAAAGTGACACCAGACAAGGATGCACCAATCATTCCAAAAGCTACTAAATACCAAGGCGCCGATTTATTCGCTTTAAAAAAGGCATCGTTGGAATCTTCCTGCCCCGTAAAATAGGAGATCAGAATCAAAACAATAAAATATGCGGCAATTAGAAAAATAATTTGCGTTGGGCTCATATAGCTATAAAATGTAGCGCCAAAATACAAATTACCATTGTATATGCAATTCTTAAATGGAAAATCGTAAATTCGCGGCTATGGAATTTTCATCGAAACTTTTAGAGAAAGCGGTTAACGAAATGTCCCAATTACCAGGAATTGGTAAACGTACGGCATTGCGTTTGGTTTTGCATTTGTTAAATCAGCCTGAAAATCAAACGGTTCAGTTAGCAGGTGCTTTAAAAACCATGCGTTCGGATATTAAGTTTTGTAAAAGTTGTTATAACATTAGTGATGTAGAATTATGTGAAATTTGCGCAAACCCCAACCGGATTAGTGATGTAATTTGCGTAGTGGAAGATATTCGCGACGTTATGGCTATTGAAAACACCAGTTCTTTTAAAGGGTTGTATCATGTTTTGGGTGGTAAAATTTCGCCTATGGATGGTATTGGTCCGCAGGATTTAAATATTCAAACTTTAGTAGAAAAAGTAAAATTAGGTGATGTAAAAGAGTTAATTTTCGCATTGGGTTCCACCATGGAAGGCGATACGACCAACTTTTATATTTACCGACAAATTCAAGATTATAATGTGGTAACATCCACCATTGCTAGAGGTATTTCAGTAGGAAACGAATTGGAATATACTGATGAAATCACCCTTGGACGAAGTATTGTAAACCGCATTCCTTTTGAAGCATCCCTAAAATCGTAAGTATTTGAAACTATCCATAATTATATTAAATTATAACGTTCGCTATTTTTTGGAGCTTTGTTTAAAAAGTGTTGAAAAAGCCATTGAAGGACTTGATGCCGAAATTATTGTTGTGGATAATCAATCGCCAGACACCAGTTGCGAGATGGTAAAAGCCCTGTTTCCAAATGTAAAATTAATTGAAAATCCGTCGAATGATGGTTTTTCAAAAGGTAATAATTTAGGCGTAAAACAAGCCAAAGGAGAATATTTGTGTATTCTAAATCCGGATACCATTGTTGCCGAGGATACTTTTAAAATACTGTTAGAATTTGCCGATAAACAAACTAATTTAGGAATTGTTGGCTGCCGACTTATGGATGGCACGGGAAGTTTTCTGCCAGAAAGCAAGCGTAATGTTCCAAAACCAGCTGTAGCTCTTAAAAAATTATTAGGCAACCCAAATTCATATTATGCCAACCAATTGGATGAGTATGGAACTGGTGAAGTTCCTATTTTTGTTGGTGCCTTTATGTTGCTTAAAAAAAACGTGTATTTAAAAGTTGGAGGTTTTGATGAAGACTATTTTATGTATGGTGAAGATATTGATTTGTCTTACAAAGTTTTAAAAGCAGGATATAACAATTTTTACAATGGTAGCACAACGATTATTCATTATAAAGGTGAAAGTACGTTGAAAGATGCCAATTACGCCAAACGTTTTTATGGCGCTATGCAGATTTTCTATAAGAAACACTTTAAGAGCAATGTGTTATTTGATAGTATGGTTTGGTTTGGTATTCGCGCCGCATATTTCATGCGTTCAGAGCCGGAAGTGGTTAAAAGTAAGCGCCAATCTTATGTTTTTTTAACAAAAGAAGCGACACATCTTCTAGAAACGACTTTAGAAAAACCCGTGGCTTTAGTCCAAGAAGTAACTTATGTAGATCCATTTACGGAGGTTATTTTTGACGCCAATACCTTCACATACAAATCAATTTTTCAGCATATTACCGATTTAAAGGCATATGAAGGTATTTCATTTAAAATTCTACCAAACAATTCCGATTTTATAATTGGTAGTAATAGTTCTAAAAATCGCGGAGAAATTCAACTATTAAAAAAGAATTAAATAATAAAACGGCAATGAATTTGATGATTTTTCATTAATTTTGCAGTCGAAATTAAAAAACATACGGTTTAGTTACAGATATGGCAAAATTTGAATTAAAACTCCCGAAAATGGGAGAGAGTGTAGCAGAAGCAACCATTACATCTTGGTTAAAAGAAGTAGGTGATGCTATTGAAGCAGACGAAGCAGTTCTTGAAATTGCAACGGATAAAGTGGATAGTGAAGTCCCTAGTGAGGTTGATGGTGTTTTAGTTGAGGTCTTGTTTAACGTGGACGATGTGGTTCAAGTTGGTCAAACCATTGCTATCATAGAAACAGAAGGTGGTTCTGACGAAGTTGAATCGGCTCCAAAATCAGAATCTGTTAAAGAATCAGCACCAGTAGCAGAAGTTTCTAAAACAGTAACAGCAGCTCAAGAAACTGCAGCTCCTGTTGTATCGTCAGATGATCGTTTTTACTCACCATTGGTGAAAAACATGGCGAAAGAAGAAGGCGTTTCACAATCGGAATTAGACGCTATTTCTGGTACAGGTAAAGATGGTCGTGTTACAAAAAACGATATGCTTGGGTATTTAGAAAACCGTTCGGCAGCTCCAAAAGCTCAGCCAGCGCAACAAGCAGCTCCAAAACAAGCAGAAAAACCAAAAGCAACCCCAGTAATTGCTTCAGGTGATGATGAAATAATTGAGATGTCCCGAATGGGCAAATTGATTGCACATCACATGGTAGAATCGGTGCAAACATCTGCTCATGTTCAGAGTTTTATTGAAGCTGATGTTACCAAAATATGGAATTGGCGTAAAAAAGTAAAAGATGGTTTCATGAAGCGTGAAGGTGAAAACTTAACGTTTACACCAATTTTCATGGAAGCCATTGCAAAAGCGTTACGTGATTTCCCAATGATGAATATTTCCCTTCAAGGAGACACTATTATTAAAAAGAAGCATATTAATTTAGGTATGGCAGCGGCTTTGGGCGATGGTAACTTAATAGTACCCGTAATTAAAGATGCAGACCAGTTGAATTTAGTTGGAATGACCAAAAAGGTAAATGATTTAGCTAACAGAGCTAGATTAAACCAACTGAAACCAGACGATATCCAAGGTGGAACATACACCGTTACGAATGTTGGAACCTTTGGTAGTATTATGGGAACACCAATTATCAATCAGCCACAAGTAGGAATTTTAGCATTAGGCGCTATCAGAAAAGTACCAGCAGTTGTGGAAACACCTGAAGGCGATTTTATTGGTATCCGTTACAAAATGTTCTTATCGCATTCTTATGATCATCGTGTTGTAAATGGTGCTTTAGGAGGTCAGTTTGTAAAAGCCGTTAAAGATTATTTAGAGGCTTGGGATTCTAATCGCGAGATATAATTAAATCCCTTTGAAAAAAGGGATCTTAAAATATAATGAGCAAAAAGCACAATCGGAGGATTGTGCTTTTTTTTGATTAGTTAATTCTACAATATTTTAATTCAAACTCCAAACCAAAGCCTTCTCCTTCGTTGCTCTAAAAATAGTGTTGTGTTTTTCATTCGGTTCATCAGAATAGGTCCACGTTAAATTTTCAGGTGCTGCTTCTTTAAAAATCGTTTCAAGACTTCTAGTATGTTTGGAAATATCTTCTGCTCCAGAACCGGCAAACCATAGTTTTTTATCTTCCTTAGGAAACTGACTTAAATGATTTTTGGCTTCTTTGATTAAATTGAAATCGTTCCACCAAAGTGATGGATCCATCGCAATGAAAATATCAAAAGCTTGTGGTTGTAACATAAACGTTTCCATAACAAAAAGTCCTGCTAACGATTCGCCAATAATTCCTTTTTTATTGGTTGTTCTATATTTAGTATTAATATCTGGAACTAATTCTTCGGTTATAAACGCGCGAAAATTTTTGGCGCCATCTGTTAATGGGCAATATTCGGCATCGGCTTCTACTTCAGAAAAACCTGTTAAATCGCGTCCTCTTTCCGTGTTTTCAATCCCAATCAAAATAAAAGGTGGAATCTGCTTTTCGGCAATAAGTTTGGCGAGGGTATTTGCCATGTGCGGGAAATCTTCTTTTATACCGCCATCAGGCATATAAAGTACCGGAAATGATTGTTCTGAAGTTTCGTAAGTTGATGGTGTCCAAACATTAATTACGCGTGTTTCATTAACGGCAGTGGATTCTAAAGTAAAATTATCATGCGTAGGAATCGGGTCATTAGGTTGCGGACTGTTATTGCAACTCACGCAGAAAATAAGCAAACTAATTGCCGAAAATAATTTAGTCATTTTTCAATTTTATTTGAATTAGAATTTTAAAGATAAATATTTTATCTAATTCAGATGGAAATTATGGGGTTTCTCTTACATCTTTTAAAATATCGGATTGCAATTCAACAGAATCAGAACTTGATGCTTTATGTAAAACTGAAATATCACCTGTAGTTTCTAATACGACCGCGAGAACTTGGTCGAAATTTGTCACATTTGCTTCGCGCAATTTAGCTATGAGCTGCGATTTATGAATTCGCGCATGTTTTAAGTTGGATTCCAAAATGCTGTTTCCTTTCATTAATAATAATGGCTTGTTGGAGATTAAGGAGTTTAGAGCAGGAAAACGCCGTTGTAAGAATGAAAATATAAAAGTCAGCACCAATAAACTAGCAATAGCCGTGGAGCCATGAGCAACTGTTGTGCTGGATGTCAACGTTGCCGATATAATACTACCAATGGCAATGGTAAAGGCAAAGTCGTAAGCGGTGAATTTAGCAAAAGATCGTAAACCAATAAGTCGCGTAAGCAATATAACAACTATAAACAATAAAACACTTGCTAAAAAGGTGATTAAAATAGGGTCGTTTATTTTGTAAATCCAGTCCATAATATGTTATTTATTTTAGAACCAAAATTTACAGGTTTCCTTATTGGTAAACTAATCATAATAAAAAATATATGTGCTGTATTACGAAACACAATTTCTTTTAACTCACAGTCCTTTTTTCTTTTGTTTTAATAGTCATTTTTCGCTTCCAATAAATAATATAAATAGTGCCTATTACTGTAGGTGATAACCATGCAATGAGATTATTTACACCAATTCCAGCAATAAAAAATGCGGTTATAGATGCTATTAAAGCGCCGTTCATTTTGCCAAGATGTGCAATAAGCCAAGCATTTTTGGGTTTGCTTTTATTGTTATAAAAGAGAAAATCTTTGATAGTTAGTAGCATGCCAAATCCACCAAAAAACAAAAATAAAATACTCATAGCATTACTATTAGTGCTTAAATAGATTCCAAAAGCAATCATGAATACAGAGAATAGGAACATGGTGCCCGAAATGGTTATGTCAAACCAATTGGCTTGTGTATTGTTTTTGAATTTTAGTGCGCTGTTCCCAGCTAATACTAAATAAATGGTAAAGACACTTATTACAAATAGAAATACGTTTTCATGATTTGGCATCCATGAAATGGGAATAGAAATTAGCGAACTTGCTAGCATGCCAATGGAAAACAATTTCCCCATTTGTTTGTGATGTGGACTTCCTTTTTTAACTATAATACTACCCATTCCCGTTATAAGTCCCACGCCTCCAAAAAAGGCATGAATATAAATGGCTATTTTAATGATATCTTCCATGTGGTTGGTTTGTTGATTTGCAAGTCAAAAATCATCTAAATAAAATGGTTCTCGAATTTTAAGGATCTCAACTGTTTCTTTTTATGGACGAGTTGTAATAAATGGTTATGTTAGCCTTTTTTAAAATTACTAAAATGTTTAACTAAGGTTTATCAATTCCAAAAGGGCTTTTTTATTTATTCTATTTACCTTTGTGCAAAATTTATAATATGAAACTTAATCTTACCAAACCCATTTGTTTTTTCGATTTAGAAACAACCGGAATCAGTATCACTTCTGATAGGATTGTAGAAATAGCCATCTTAAAAGTTCACCCAAATGGAAAAGAAGAATCTACACGTTGGTTGGTAAATCCGGAAATGCCTATTCCGGCAGAAGTTACTGCTATTCACGGTATTTCAGATGCTGATGTTGCCAATGCCCCAACCTTCAAAGAATTGGCCAAGGAGGTGAATCAGATGATTAAAGATTCAGATTTAGGTGGTTTTAATTCTAACCGATTTGATATTCCACTTTTAGCCGAAGAAATGTTACGCGCTGATGTGGATTTTGACATGAAAAATCGCGTATCTGTGGATGTGCAAACCATATTTCATAAAATGGAGCAACGTACATTAAGTGCGGCTTACAAATTCTACTGTAATGAAACTTTAGAAGGAGCGCATAGTGCTGAAGCAGATACCAATGCCACATACGAAGTTCTTAAAGCGCAAATAGCAAAGTATGACACGCTAGAAAACGATACACAGTTTTTAGCAGAATTTAGCTCGCGCAAAAAGTTTGCAGATTTTGCTGGTTTTATTGCATATAATAAGCAAGGTGAAGAGTGTTTTTCTTTTGGAAAACATAAAGGCAAATTAGTAACTGAAATTTTAGAAAAGGAACCAGGCTATTTCGGTTGGTTGCTAAATGCTGATTTTCCATTATATACTAAAAAAGTATTGACAGCTATTAAATTAAGAGCCTTTAATAATAAATTGGATTAGTCATTTAGCTTAAACGATTTAAAGCTTAACAACATACAACATCAATGAAACTCATTTGTATTGGTCGGAATTACACCGAGCATATTAAAGAATTGGAAAACGAAAGACCCACAGACCCTGTGGTGTTTTTAAAACCCGATACCGCTATTTTATTAAAAAAACAACCTTTTTTTATTCCTGATTTCGCTAATGATGTGCATCATGAGGTGGAAATTTTGGTGAAAATTAATAAAGTAGGAAAGCATATAAGTGAAAAATTTGCCCATAAATATTACAACGAAATAGGTTTAGGAATCGATTTTACAGTACGCGATTTGCAAGCTCAACTTAAAGAAAAAGGCTTGCCTTGGGAAAAAGCCAAAGCTTTTGATGGTGCAGCAGTAATTGGAAATTGGTTGCCAAAAACAGAGTTTAACGATATTAATAACTTAAACTTCAGTTTAAAAAAGAATGACCAATTGGTTCAAAACGGAAATACTAGTCACATGCTCTGGAAAATTGATGCGTTAATAGAATATGTCTCAAAATATTTCACTTTAAAGATTGGAGATATTATATTTACAGGAACGCCAGCGGGCGTTGGAAGAGTAGAGCCCAATGATCAATTACAAGGATACATAGAAAATCAACGGATGTTTTCAATAACAGTAAAATAAATGGAACAACATTATAAATTATTTCGAGTGCGCGAATTAGCTGATGGGGATGAGGACTTTGTAGCAACGCTAGCTGCTGCATTTTTAGAAGAGGTGCCAGAAGATTTAGAGAACCTAAAAGCAGCTGTTGCCAATAACGATTTCTATTCGGCATATCAAGCAGCCCACAAAATGAAACCTACAGTAGATTTATTTGAATTAGGTATTTTAGAAGACCTAATTGAGGTTCAGGATTGGGGTAAATTTGAAAAAGCAGATACAGATGTTTCGGTTAAATTGGCTATTGTAGTTGGAGCTGTAGAAAATACGGTTGCCGAAATGAAAGCAGATTTTAATCTATAATGCAAGCAGAAATAATTACCATTGGTGATGAGATTCTCATTGGCCAAATTGTTGATACGAATTCTGCCTTTATTAGTAAGGCACTCAATAAAATAGGTGTTTCTGTATATCAAATCACATCTGTTCAAGACGATTTAGCGCATATTACCAAATCTTTAAAAGAAGCAGAAGAAAATGCCGATATCATTATTATTACTGGCGGATTAGGGCCAACAAAAGATGATATTACCAAGCGTACTATTTGTGAATATTTTCAAGATACGTTGGTTCCAAGCGAAGCCGTTTTAGATAATATTAAACACATTTGGAAAACCTATATTAAAAAGCCTTTAGCTCAAGTTAATATAGATCAAGCTTTAGTGCCATCCAAAGCCAAAGTGTTGATGAACAAGTATGGTAGTGCTCCAGGTATGTGGATGGAACGTAACGGCAAAGTGTTTATTTCGCTTCCAGGTGTGCCTTATGAAATGAAAGCACTCATGGAAGATGAAGTTATTCCAAAGCTGCGAAAAACTTATAAATTTCCTTATATCAAGCATGTTACCTTGCTAACCTATGGTTTAGGTGAAAGTAATTTGGCCGAACGCATTGAAGCTTGGGAAGATAATCTACCTAGTTTTATAAAATTGGCCTATTTACCAGGATTAGGTCGTGTTCGTTTACGTTTGTCAGCAAAGGCATTCGATAAGCATTTGGTAGAAACCGAAATGGAAGCTCAAATAAAAGCGTTGCTTCCACAGATAGACGATATTTTTGTAGGTTTTGAAACCGATGATTCTATTGAAGCCATCATCGGGAAGCAATTAACCGCATTAAATAAAACCGTTAGTACAGCCGAAAGTTGTACAGGTGGTAAAATAGCACAGCTGTTCACCAAAAACGCAGGTGCTTCCAGGTATTTTAAAGGCAGCGTAGTGAGTTATGCTACCGAAGCTAAAATGGATGTATTGCAAGTGCCAGAAGCCTTAATTAATGCGTATTCTGTGGTGAGTGCTCCAGTTGTTGAAGCCATGGCAAAACACGCTCGGGAATTATTTAAAACCGATTATGCTATTGCTACAACCGGAAATGCAGGACCGGACAAGGGTGATTCAGATGCCGAAGTAGGAACAGTTTTTATAGCTATTGCGACAAAGGACGAGGTGTATTCAGAGAAATTTGAGTTAGGAAACCACCGAACTAAAGTCATCATGAAAGCTGTAAATAAGGCATTTGAAATGTTACAGAAAGAAATTTTAAAAAAGTAACGATTTTAGTTTGTTGATAATATAAAGATTTACTAAATTTGCAGCCTGTTTTGAAACGTCTGTTTTGAAATAGTCGAAATAACACTTTTAAAGATAGAACAATGTCAAGAGTTTGTGAACTTACAGGAAAGAAGGCGATGGTTGGAAACAACGTGTCTCACGCAATGAACAAAACAAAGCGTAGATTTGATGCAAATCTAATTAAAAAACGTTTTTACCTTCCAGAAGAAGATAAGTGGGTAACCTTAAAAGTTGCTACATCAACATTAAAGACTATTAACAAAATCGGAATTACTGCTGCTTTAAAAGAAGCAAAGGCAAAAGGATTTATTAAGTAATAGGCTTATTATAAAAAAAGAGTACAATGGCAAAAAAAGGTAACAGAATACAGGTAATATTAGAGTGCACAGAGCACAAGGAGTCTGGACAAGCAGGAACTTCTAGGTATATTACAACGAAGAACAAAAAGAATACACCAGACAGAATGGAGATTAAGAAATTTAATCCAATTCTTAAGCGTATGACAGTTCATAAAGAGATTAAGTAATTAGAAATTTTTTAAACAAAATTTCAAATAATTCAAATTAGAAATTTTACGGAAGTAATATTTCAAGTAGTACAAATTATGCATTTTTCACGGAAGTAAAAAATGTTTTAAAAGCATTTAAACATGGCAAAGAAATCAGTAGCATCATTACAAACAGGATCTAAAAGATTAACAAAAGCTATCAAAATGGTAAAATCTCCTAAAACGGGATCTTACATGTTTGTAGAATCTGTTATGGCTCCAGAATTTGTAAATGATTGGTTAGGGAAACAATAAGTTTACTAACGCTTTAAAATATTCAAGCTGCTTTCGTATATCGAAAGCAGCTTTTTGTTTTATCTTTATAAGCGAATGACAAAAGTGCAGTCTATTAATTTTGGGCAAGACTTTTGGTAATCAATTTATATAGAAATTTACAACCATGAGTTTTTTTAAAAAAATATTTTCTTCAGAAAAAAAAGAAACCCTAGACAAAGGTTTAGAAAAATCTAAATCCTCGTTTTTAGGAAAGTTGAGTAAAGCCGTAGCTGGAAAATCGAAAGTGGACGATGAAGTTCTCGATAATCTAGAAGAAATCCTCGTCAGTAGTGATGTTGGTGTTAATACGACTTTGAAAGTTATAGAGCGTATTGAAGCGCGTGTTGCTAAAGATAAATATTTAGGAACCGCGGAATTAAATACCATTCTTCGCGAAGAAATTGCTGGACTTTTAAGTGAAACGAATTCAGGTGATGATATTGAATTTACCATTCCAGCAAACAAAAAACCGTATGTTTTAATGGTTGTTGGTGTAAATGGTGTTGGAAAAACAACGACTATTGGAAAACTAGCTTATCAATTTAAAAAGCAAGGTCATAATGTTGTTTTAGGTGCTGCAGATACGTTTAGAGCTGCTGCCATAGAGCAACTGCAGGTTTGGGCAGATCGTGTAGATGTGCCAATGGTAAGGCAAGACATGGGTTCGGATCCCGCTTCTGTGGCCTTTGATGCATTAGAATCTGGTGTAAAACAAAATGCTGATGTCATTATAATTGATACAGCCGGTCGTTTACATAATAAAGTCAATTTAATGAACGAGTTGACTAAAGTTAAACGCGTCATGCAAAAGGTTGTTGGCGATGCACCGCATGATGTGTTGTTGGTTTTAGATGGCTCAACGGGTCAAAATGCGTTTGAGCAAGCCAAACAATTTACAGCCGCTACCGAAGTCACATCATTAGCCGTTACCAAACTAGATGGAACCGCCAAAGGTGGTGTGGTTATTGGTATCTCCGATCAATTTAAAATTCCCGTTAAGTATATTGGTGTGGGTGAAGGTATTGAAGATTTGCAAGTATTTAATAAATATGAGTTTGTAGATTCGTTTTTTAAATAAATGGATTATAACTAAAGTAATAAAGACTTCAATTTAATTGAGGTCTTTTTGTTTATAAACATGTTGTATCTTTGCAGCCTGTAAAAAATAGGTATTAATTAAAGGTATTTCCGTTTTAGCGGAAAAGGGTTATGAGAACAAAGACACTTAAAAAGAATAAAATCAACGTAGTAACACTTGGCTGTAGTAAAAATGTTTACGACAGTGAAGTTTTAATGGGCCAGCTTAAAGCTAGTGGAAAAGACGTGGTTCATGAAGAGGAGGGAAATGTCGTTGTAATTAATACTTGCGGTTTTATTAATAATGCCAAAGAAGAAAGTGTGAATACTATTTTAGAATTCATGCAGAAAAAAGAAGCAGGTGAAGTGGATAAAGTTTTTGTTACCGGTTGTTTAAGTGAACGCTACAAGCCAGACTTAATGAAGGAAATTCCTAATGTTGATCAATATTTTGGAACAACAGAATTACCAGGTTTGCTAAAAGCACTGGGTGCTGATTATAAACATGAATTAATTGGTGAACGTTTAACAACCACACCAAAAAACTACGCCTATTTAAAAATTGCTGAAGGCTGTGATCGTCCATGTAGTTTTTGTGCTATTGCGCTTATGCGTGGAAAACATAAAAGTACGCCTATTGAAGATTTAGTGACCGAAGCTGAAAAATTAGCAGCTAATGGCGTTAAAGAATTAATACTTATTGCACAGGATTTAACCTATTACGGGCTTGATTTATATAAAAAACGAAATTTAGCTGAATTATTAGAAGCTTTAGTGAAGGTAGATGGTATTGAATGGATTCGTCTGCATTATGCTTTCCCAACGGGTTTCCCAATGGATGTGTTAGATGTAATGAAGCGGGAACCTAAAGTATGTAATTATTTAGATATACCACTTCAACATATTTCAGATGAAATTTTAAAAAGTATGCGTCGTGGTACAACCAATGAAAAAACGACTAAATTACTAAAAGAATTTAGAAAAGCCGTTCCAGAAATGACCATTAGAACAACTTTAATTGTTGGTTACCCTGGTGAAACAGAAGCGCATTTTCAAGAATTAAAAGAGTGGGTTAAAGCCATGCGTTTTGAGCGTTTGGGTTGTTTTACCTATAGTCATGAGGAAAACACACATGCTTTTAATTTAGTGGATGATGTGCCGGAAGATGTAAAACAAGAGCGTGCCAATGAGATTATGGAAATTCAATCGCAAATTTCTTGGGAATTAAATCAGTCTAAAATTGGTGAAACCTTTAAGGTTGTTATTGATAGAAAAGAAGGTGAATATTTTGTAGGTCGAACAGAGTATGATTCGCCAGACGTGGATAACGAAGTTTTAATCAACGCTTCAAAAACATACTTAAAAACAGGTGAGTTTGCAACTGTGACAATTACAGAAGCAGCCGATTTTGATTTGTATGCAGAGGTTATTGTGTCATAAAGGGCCATTTTTATTAAAACTCTAATAAACTAGAGGCTAAAGAAAAATATATTAAAACCCCACATATATCAGCAAGTGACGTCACTAAAGGCGCACTTGCCGTAGCCGCATCTATTTTTAGTTTTGTAAATAAAAAAGGAAGCAGCAATCCAATGATACTGCCAAGCATAACATTTAAAACCATGGCTATACAGACCACAACAATAACATCTGGTGCTCTAAAACTTGCCACAGCAGCAATACTAATAGCCATAGTTATACCTAACATAAAGGATACTAATAGTTCTCTGCCAATTAATTTGTACCAATCAGAAATTTGAATTTGACCTAAAGCTAAATAGCGAATCATGAGTGTGGCCGATTGCGACCCAGCATTTCCGCCGCTATCTATTAACAATGCTAAAAAGAAAACTAGTGCAACAAAGGACTGAATAACGTCTTCAAAATTTTCTAAAGCCGCGCCTGAAAATATATTCATAAATACCAGAAGCACCAACCAGACAATTCTGTTTTTATATAAAGTGAATATGCGTTCCTTCAAAGGGTTTTTGCTCACGTTTTGTATGGATCCGAACTTATGAAAATCTTCTGTAGATTCTTCTTCAATTACATCCATAATATCGTCAAAGGTTACAATGCCCAAAAGCACAACCTCCTCACTCAATACTGGCAAAGCAACCCGGTCGTAATTTTTAAAAACAGAAATGGCCGTTTCTTGGTCATCTAGCGCGTTTAAGGATGCAAACCGTTCATTAATTAGATTCTTTACAAGATCATTTGGATTTGCTAGAATTAATTCTTTAATGGTTATATCATCAATAAGTTTCCAAAGCGAGTCAATTATATAAATAACATTAAGCGTTTCAGAATCTTTACCATGTTGTCTTATTATGAGCAAAAGCTTCTTCCACAGTAAAGTAATCTTTGATGGCAACAAATTCCGGGGTCATCATTCGGCCAATACTATCCTTGGGATAACTTAAAAGTTGATTTGTAATTTTCTGTTCTTCCGGCGACAGTTTTTCAATAAGTCGCTGCGCAATATCACCGGGTAATTCTTCAAAAAACGCTGTTCTATCATCGGGATTTATATCCGTTAAAAGTCGCGTTAGTTTTTGGGAGTTTTCTGCCAAACCCTGAATAATTATTTCCTGTTCGGAATGCGGAAGAATTTTAAAAACACCTTTCGCCTGTTGCCTAGAAAGTAACCGGAATAAAATTATTTTATTAGCTTTATGGGTTTCTTCTACCAAATTAGCAGCTTCTAGCGCGTCGAAATTTTTCATAGAACGCTTTAATGAGCGCCATTTTTTTTCTTTAATAAGTTGTAAAAGTTCTGTTTTAGTCGCGCGCATAGTTGTTTGTTGCAATGGGTTTATGCCATTAATCCTGATTTCCTTTTGAACGACTTTAGTTGAATTTAGTCATTTTTAAGAAATAATTTTAATAGAAAGAACACGAATTTACGATTTGTCCAATTGCTTTTGAATTTTCTTAATGGCAGATTCAATAGATTTTTCAGGTTCTATAATATTATACTGTCCCCAAAATTCCGTATCCAGAAAACCTGAAGCTTCATCAATTAAAATGCTTGAAGGTTTTAAAATACCAGATTTGTTTTCAGGTCTGGAATACCGTTCATCGGCATAGTTCCAATTGGTAATGGCCATTTCACTATTTAAAGTATACTGGTTATTAAATAATCGTCCTTTCCAATTTACCTTAAAAGTTAGTAAAATATTACTGTAGCTGTAATACCATTTTCCATTGCTACTACGGTAGTTTACACGGTAATTGGCTTCTACTGGATACACTTTAACACGTCTAGGTTTCCGTTTCACAAATAATTCGCTAGCCATATCTTGGTTTTCTACATTCAAACTATAAATAGCGCTAGTCAGCGCATAGTTATTAGATTCTATATAAAGTTTACCATAATAAAGCGGAATTTGTAATTCGGGCTTTTGTTTAAAATTAACAACATAAACCAGCTGGTCGTTTATTATAGTTGAGCTATCAAAAGAAAAATCATAATGAATTAAATTATCTTTATTAAAGATATATTGTGGGTACTTCATAATATCCACATACAAATTGTTAAAAGGACCACCTTGAAGTTTGAAAGCCAGGGTGTCAAGTTTAGAGTAATTAGTTGTTTTCCTAACTTTTATAACTTCAACAGCATCCTGTCTATTCGTGCTGTTTGGTTGCTTATAAATGGAAACAACGGCTTCGGATAAGGACGCGTTTTGACGTCTTTTTTTTATGGTTTCTCTGTAAAAACCTGTCATTTCTAAACCAGATTCTATATAATTTTCTTCTTTTCGCTCTAACATTAAGCGCACTAATATTTCTGCACTTTTTGGTCTGGAAATATTAACTTCATCCAAAGGTGTAAATGTTGGGTCTAGAGAAATGGTGCTATTGCTTATAATTGTAGAAATTGGAATTTTCTTTTCGGCATAGCCTAAATAGGTAATGGAGATGGAACGGTTTATGTAATCTGAAGGTAACTTTAACAGGTAATTACCTTCTGTATTGGAAATAGTTGCCATATTAGAATTGGAAACTAATAAATCTGCAAACACCAGAGGGTCATTCGTTTTGCTATCAATAATTTTTCCGGTTATTTCTACTATAGAATCGTTTGCTATCTGTGAAAATCCTGAAACAAACATTCCAAACATCAGAAGAAAACTGAAATAATACTTGAGAAATACTAATCTTTTCATAGCTTAAAAATTATGAGATAAAAGTTACTGAAAAATCATGAAACCGACTAGTGTTGGGGGTTGATATATTTTAATTTCGTATAATCCATTCCAAATATAATCCACAATTATCCATGAATGGTTTCCGATTTTCCGTAGTTCTGAATCACTTCTGCTTCAAAGTCAATAAGTTCTTTCCAGCGCTTATCCACATCCACATCTTGGCCGTATTTTCTAGCAAAACCTATAAATAAGGTGTAATGTCCTGCTTCACTAATCATTAATTCATGGTAAAATTTAGCCAATTCAGGATCATTAATGTTTTGAGATAACACTTTAAAACGCTCGCAACTTCTAGCCTCAATCATTGCAGAAAACAAAAGTCTGTCTACCATTGCTTGAATGCGACTACCGCCTTTATTCATAAATTTATAAAGCTCGTTTACGTAACTGTCTTTACGCTCACGACCCAATTTGTAACCACGCTTTTTTATAATGTCATGAACCATTTCAAAATGTTCCAACTCCTCTTTTGCCAAAGCTAATAATTCCGTTACCAAATCCGTATATTCCGAATTAAGCGTAATAATGGTAATAGCATTTGTAGCTGCTTTTTGTTCACACCACGCATGATCGGTTAATATTTCTTCCAAATTTGATTCTGCAATATCCACCCATCGTGGGTCTGTAGCTAATTTTAATCCTAACATAAATTCATTTTTGGTAAATATAAGCAATCTTTCTAGTGCTTGTCTGTATATATTTTAAGTTATTTTTAAGACTAGAAAACGTATCTTTACTTTTTTAAAAATAGCAACACCTAACTATGCCAACCCACTGTATTCCGTTTAGAGACACCAACTATTTTTCGCCATTAATATGTGATTATTTAGATGAAAAATCTATTTTAAAACCTTTCTATAATAGGTTTCCAAAACTAGAAAATTTTCAAGATCAGATTGCCGAAAAAAAAGCGTCTTTTAGTAAAACCTCACGATCGGTTTTGGTAGCTAGTTTAAATGAACAATATAAAAACACAAAAATATCTCCACAAACGCGTAAAAATATTGATGCATTACAAAACGAAAACACCTTTACGGTTACAACAGGACATCAGTTAAATATTTTTACGGGGCCACTTTATTTCTTCTATAAAATTATTTCGACTATTAATTTATGTAAAGAATTAAAAACAGTAAACCCTAATTATCATTTTGTGCCTTTTTATTGGATGGCAACGGAAGATCATGATTTTGAAGAAATTAATTACTTTAATTTTGATGGCAAAAAAGTATCCTGGAACCGAAAGGCTTCTGGTCCAGTTGGCGAATTAGATTTAGAAGGTTTTAAATCCGTTTTCGAAGTGTTTTCCAAGCAACTTCCTAAAAGTAAAAATAGTGATAAATTAATCGAGCTTTTTCAGAATAGCTATTTGGAAAATGATAACCTTACTGAAGCTACACGTTACTTGGTAAACCACTTATTTGCAGAATTTGGATTGGTTATTATAGACGGAAATGATAAAAGTTTAAAGAATGCGTTCAGTCCATATATAAAAGAAGAACTTATTAATCAGTCTTCTTTTGAAAACGTTTCGAAAACTAATGAAAAGCTAAACGCACTATCAGAAAACTATAAAATTCAAGTTAATCCACGTGAGATTAATCTGTTCTATATTAAATCTGGTTTGCGTGAACGCATTGTAGAAATTGATAGTATTTATCAGGTTTTAGAAACAGAAATTTCATGGAGTAAAAAGCAACTACTAGAAGAGGTTGAAAATCATCCGGAGCGCTTTAGTCCAAATGTTATTTTAAGACCCGTATTTCAAGAAGTGGTGTTGCCAAATCTCTGCTATATTGGAGGAGGAGGTGAATTGGCCTATTGGTTTCAATTGAAGTCAAACTTTGAAGCTCAGAATATTCCGTTTCCCATGTTATTATTGCGGAATTCGGTGTTATTAACGACTAACAAACAGGAAGAAAAATTAGAAAAACTAGGGCTAGAAAATAAAGATCTGTTTTTAAAGCAGTCGGATTTATTAACGAAAGTAACCAAAGACATTTCAAAAATCAAAATCGATTTCTCGGAACAAAAAGACCATCTTAAAAAGCAGTTTGATGATTTATATCAGTTGGCCGAACAAACCGATAAATCCTTTAAAGGTGCTGTTTCGGCTCAAGAAACAAAACAAATAAATGGATTAGAACATTTAGAAAAACGCCTGCTAAAAGCACAAAAACGAAAGCAATCGGATGTTTTACAGCGTGTTAAGAGTATGCAGAATGAATTATTTCCAAACCAAAGTTTACAAGAGCGTCAAACCAATTTTTCTACCTTTTATTTAGAGTTTGGAGACCAATTAATTCAACAGTTAATGGTAAATTTGCAACCGTTGAAAAACGAGTTTATAATATTAAATTTAGAGTAATTCATGCATAAAATTGATATGGAGCTTATTGAAATGACATTAGATGTCATGAAATATGCTATTGGTAGAATTTCATCTACCGAACACCCAATAGGGAAGCCTAAAAAATACGAAGAATTAAAAGCTATTGTTGGCGAAACCGTAACAGAAAAAGGTGTTGGTGGTGAGTACGCTTTCAATTTATGGAAAGAGCATTTGTCCAAAGCTAATGTTCCAGTAGATCATCCAAGAAATTTAGCTTTTGTTCCAGCCTCACCAACACGAGCAGCCATTATGTTCGATTTGGTAACGTCAGCTTCTAGTATTCACGGGGCGTATTGGATGGAAGGTGCTGGTGGTATTTTCTGCGAAAATGAAGCTATGTCTTGGATTGTTTCTTTAACTGGTTTGCCAGAAGGAGCATTTGGAGTATTTACAAGTGGTGGTACTGCAGCTAACTTATCGGCAATTGTTACAGCACGGGAATTTTGGCGACGCGATGACACCTACAAGCGTGAAAAAGGCTTAATCATTACATCTATTGGAGCACATTCGTCTATTAAGGCCATGGCAAAAGTAGCTGATGTGGATATTTTATTGGTGGATACAGAAGAACGATTAACCGGTGATGATTTACGAAAAACCATTGATGGTTTAAACTTTCACCAACGCAAACGGTTATTTGCGGTTGTGGCAACTGGGGGAACAACCAATGCTGGAATTATTGATGATTTGGACGGTATTGCCCATGTTTGTGAGCAAGAAAACTTATGGTTTCATGTAGATGCCGCTTATGGCGGTGGTGCCTTAGCAGCCGATTCGGTAAGACATTTGTTTAATGGTATTGAACGTGCAGATAGTATTACAATAGATCCGCATAAATGGATGTTTTCACCTTATGATTGTGGTGCTGTTATTTATAAAGAACCAGAACTGGCTAAAGAAGCACATTCCCAACAAGGATCTTATTTAGATATTTTTAAAGATGAAGGCGCGCATGGGTTTAACCCAACGGATTATCAAATTCAATTAACACGTCGCGTCCGTGGTTTGCCTTTATGGTTTTCCTTGGCTACACATGGAACAGATCGTTATAAAAAATCTGTTGAACGTGGTTTGGAATTGGCCCAGCTTGCAGGGAAAATGATTGAGGAAAACCCAAATGTAGAATTGGTAAGAGCGCCAAGTTTGTCATGTGTATTATACAGACGTATTGGTTGGAAACCGGAAGATTATACGAATTGGACCTATGATAATCATGAAAAAGGCTTTGCATTAGTAACGCCCACGAAATGGAAAAATGGAGATGAATATGAAACAGTTTCCCGTTTTTGCTTTATCAATCCGGATACAACCGAAAAAGATATTCAGCTTATTTTAGAATCCATGAATTAATTATTCAAAAAAGTACAACTCATAAATAGCTATTCATAAATCAATTGTTATTTTTGCACATGCAACACAACAACGTATTAATATTAGATTTCGGTTCGCAATACACACAACTAATTGCGCGTCGCGTTAGAGAACTCAACATTTACTGTGAGATTCATCCGTATAACAAAATTCCAAACAATTTAGAAACCTATAAAGCGGTTATTCTTTCAGGAAGTCCAAATTCTGTAAGAGGTGAGGCGGTTTTACATCCCGATTTAAAACATATTCGTGGTGAAAAACCTTTATTAGCCGTTTGTTATGGTGCGCAATATCTAGCGCATTTTTCAGGAGGCGAAGTCGCACCTTCCAACACACGTGAATATGGTCGTGCTCATCTATCGTTTATAAAGGAAAAGGAAGATTTCTTTCACAATATTTACCAAGGTAGTCAGGTTTGGATGAGTCATAGTGATACCATTAAAACACTTCCAAAAAATGGCATTTTATTAGCCAGCACGGAAGATGTTGAAAATGCAGCTTACAAAATTGAAGGCGAACAAACCTATGCCATTCAATTTCACCCAGAAGTATACCATTCCAAGGACGGAAAACAATTACTAGAAAACTTTTTAGTTCATATAGCGCAAGTAGAACAAGATTGGACGCCACAGTCGTTTGTAGAAGAAACCGTTGAAGATCTACAAAATAAATTAGGAAATGATCGGGTTGTTCTAGGATTATCAGGAGGGGTAGATTCATCGGTTGCCGCTATGTTATTGCATAAAGCTATTGGAAAAAACCTCTACTGTATTTTCGTAAATAATGGGCTTTTACGTAAAAATGAGTTTCAAGATGTGTTGGATCAATACAAGGACATGGGGCTTAACGTAAAAGGCGTAGATGCTTCGGCACGTTTTTTGGATGCACTAGCAGGAAAAAGCGATCCCGAAGAAAAACGTAAAGCCATTGGTCGTGTGTTCATTGAAGTTTTTGATGATGAAGCTCATGAAATTTCTGATGTAAAATGGTTAGCTCAAGGCACTATTTATCCAGATGTTATTGAAAGTGTTTCGGCAACAGGAGGCCCAAGTGCCACGATTAAAAGTCACCACAATGTTGGTGGATTGCCCGATTTTATGAAACTTAAAATTGTGGAACCTTTGAAAGCTTTATTTAAAGATGAAGTCCGTCGTGTAGGTGCTTCCATGGATATGGATAAAAATTTATTGGGGCGTCATCCGTTTCCAGGGCCTGGATTGGCTATTCGTATTCTAGGAGATATTACAGCTGAAAAAGTACGTATATTACAAGAGGTTGATGCGGTTTTTATTGGTAACCTTAAAAAGTGGAATCTCTATGATAGCGTTTGGCAAGCCGGTGCTATTTTGTTGCCTGTCAATAGCGTTGGTGTAATGGGTGATGAGCGTACATACGAAAAATGTGTCGCCTTAAGAGCCGTAGAAAGTACCGATGGTATGACAGCCGATTGGGTAAATTTACCTTATGAGTTTTTACAAAAAACATCAAACGAGATAATAAATAAAGTAAAAGGCGTTAATAGAGTAGTGTATGATATTAGTTCTAAACCACCAGCAACCATTGAGTGGGAATAAACGAAATGTGCTATCGCGTTATTTTTAAGGAACTAAAAAATGATATCGTGAAGTTGGGCGTTACCACAAGGGTCGCGCTTTACACTTAAATCTTTTTATATCGCTTATATTTATAAAAAAGAATAAAAAGGATAACGTTGCAATCGCTAACGCAACGCAGAACGTATATAGATTATGAAGAAATTATTTTGCATTTTAAGCATCCTAATACTATTTGGTTGTGGTTCCACATCGCAAGCACAAAATTATAAAACACATAAGGTAAAACCTGGTGAAACCATAGAGGCTATTGCCAGACAATATCAGCTAACGCCTTTTGATATTTACGCTTTAAACCCGGATGCCAAAAAGGAATTAAAAACCAATGCGGTTTTAATTATTCCAAATAAAAAAATAAATCAATCAGCACCACATGCCGCTATTGAAAAGGAGCTAACAGGATTTAAAACTCATAAAGTAAAGCGTAGAGAAACATTATACAGCTTATCTAAAGAGTATGGTGTGGAACAAGACGAAATAAAAAAACACAACACCTTTTTATATGCCAACAACCTACGTAAAGGCGATGAAATAAAAATACCTGTTTATAAAAAAGTGTTTACAGTTTCTCAACCAGAAGAAACAGCCAAAACCTATACCGTTTTACCAAAAGAAGGAAAATGGCGTATTGCTTATAAATTTGGAATAACAGTTGCTGAATTGGAGGCTTTAAATCCTGGAATGAGTCCTGTTTTACAAGAAGGCGAAGTTATTAATGTGCCAAATATTGGTAATACAGAAGAGAAGCCCGTAGATAATCAATATTCATATTATGAGGTTTTGCCTAAAGAAGGTTTTTACCGTCTGAAAGTTAAATTAGGTTTGGAGCAAAGTCAATTGGAAACGTTAAATCCAGAATTAATTGAAAGCGGACTGAAAGTAGGGATGATTTTAAAAGTCCCTTTCAATGCCACTATTGAAGATGAAAACATAAAATTAGAAAGCACGGATTTAACAAACTCTATTTCAAGTTACAAACAGAAACATATAGCTATCATGTTGCCGTTTAAACTAAATCGTGTCAATGTAGATTCCGTTGCTGATGCGAAAGCACAAATTAAAAAAGACCCATTTTTAAATACCTCATTAGATTTTTATTCCGGTGTGGTTGTAGCTTTAGATTCTCTTAAAAAAATAGGCGTTAATTTAAAAGTAGATGTTTATGATACTAAAAATATGGTTAGTGAAGTATCAACCATATTAAACGAAAATAATTTTGATGAGGTTCATGCCGTTATAGGGCCATTAATGTCTGGAACGTTTGAAAAAGTTTCTTCCCAATTACAAAGTCGCAATATCCCGCTAATTTCGCCTAATTTAAAGGATTTAAAACTTTCAGATCATGTTTTTCAAACCATGCCTTCGGAAGATTTATTAAAGGATAAAATTGTAAATTACGTAAAGAAAGATTCTTCAATTAGTCAAATTATCATTATTGCCGATCAAAGTCGCGTAAAAGTTTCTAACGATTTAAAAACGCATTTCCCAACAGCTTCTCAAATCTATTCTCGAAAAGATAAAGAACAAAAGGATGCATTTTATATTTATGATACCGATATTATTTCAAAGCTTAAACCTGGTAAAAATATGGTGTTTTTAGAAACCTCTAATCCCGGATTCGTATCCAATGTAACGAGTAAATTGAATTCTTTGATTTCTAAAGACCGAAAAATTATTTTAGCAACCACGGAAATGGGAAGTGCCTTTGAAGATGATGAGGTTTCAAATTATCACTTATCTAATTTGCAATTAACATTTCCAACCATTGCAAAAACGTATAATGAAGATGATAATAATAGTTTTGCTAATAATTATGTCAAGCGGTTTGGTGTAACACCTAACAAAATTGCCGTGCGTGGTTTCGATTTAACAATGGACGTGGTATTGCGTTTGGTAAATTACGATACTCTTTATGAGTCTGTAAATCAGGCCCCTTTAACGGAATATGTTGAAAATAAATTCGCCTATAAAAAGAAATTATTAGGAGGTTATTTTAATAATACGGTGTATTTGGTAAAGTATGAAGATTTAAAAATCGTAGAGATAAAACAGTAATAATTATGACAGCAACCGTAATGTATTTAGGCGAATTACGCACAGAAAACACCCACGTAAAATCAGGAAACACCTTTGTTACGGATGCGCCCGTTGATAATAATGGCAAAGGCGAAGCATTTTCGCCAACCGATACAGTTGCTACTGGATTGGCAAATTGCATGATGACGGTTATGGGAATAAAAGCCCAAGATATGAATTATGAAATGGCAGGAACCCAAGCAGAAGTAAGAAAAACGATGGCTTCCAATCCACGTCGTATTTCAAAAATTGAAATTGTTTTTAGTTTTCCAGAGTTAGCTAGTATAAAAACCCGTAAAATTTTAGAACATACGGCTAATACTTGTCCTGTGCTTTACAGTTTACATCCTGATATAGAAAAAGTTGTATCATTCAACTGGAAATAAAACCCACTAATCATGGAACCAGACAGAGAGTTTCTTATAAAACTCGCGCATACTAAAATGCCTTATGGCAAATATAAGGATCGGTATTTAATAGATTTACCCGAATATTATATAGTTTGGTATCATAATAAAGGATTTCCGACCGGTAAATTAGGCGAGATGCTACAGTCCGTTTACGAACTAAAATTAAATGGATTGGAAGAATTAATCCATAACATTAAACGCAATTTCCCGAAGCGATAGTTTTCAGTCCCGATAGCTATCGGAATCAGTCAAAACTTTGCGCCTTTCCACCTTCCTAACGGTAGCTAGGCAACAAACATCTCCGCAACTTATTTCCTCTTCAATTTCATTTCAAAATAAACTCCGAAACACCCAAACTATTAAACTTAATATTGTAAATTTGCAGGCGTTTAACAGCGCAACATGACAACTACAACAAAATACATATTTGTAACAGGAGGTGTAACATCTTCTCTCGGTAAAGGCATTATAGCAGCCTCATTGGCGAAACTCTTGCAAGCTCAAGGATACCGGACAACCATTCAGAAATTAGACCCGTATATTAATATAGATCCAGGAACATTAAATCCGTACGAGCATGGCGAATGTTATGTAACGGATGATGGTGCAGAAACCGATTTGGATTTAGGTCATTACGAGCGTTTTTTAAACGTACCAACTAGCCAAGCAAATAACGTTACAACAGGACGCATTTATCAAAGCGTTATAGATAAAGAACGTCGTGGGGAATTTTTAGGAAAAACGGTTCAAGTTATTCCTCATATTACCGACGAAATTAAGGAACGCGTTCAAAAGCTGGGTAATTCTGGTAATTTTGATATTGTAATTACGGAAATAGGTGGAACAGTAGGTGATATTGAATCCTTACCATACATTGAAGCCGTGAGACAGTTACGTTGGGATTTAGGGGAAAAGAATGGTTTAGTTATTCATTTAACCTTGGTGCCGTATTTATCGGCTGCTGGCGAGCTGAAAACAAAACCAACCCAACACAGTGTTAAAACGTTAATGGAAAGTGGTGTAATGGCAGATATTCTTGTTTGCCGTACAGAGCATGAACTCCCAATGGATTTACGGAGAAAATTAGCGTTGTTTTGTAATGTTCGTGAAGAAGCCGTTATCCAATCTATTGATGCCTCTACTATTTATGATGTGCCTAATTTAATGCTGAAGCAAGGTTTAGATACCGTTGTTTTGAAAAAATTAGGATTGGAAAGTCACGCGCCAGATTTAACCCGTTGGAATGAATTTTTAACACGACTAAAAAACCCTAAAACCGAAGTTACTATCGGTTTAATTGGGAAATATGTTGAGTTACAAGATTCGTATAAATCCATATTAGAAGCCTTTATTCATGCAGGTGCCGAAAATGAAGTTAAAGTTCATGTAGAACCTATTCATTCAGAATATTTAAATGCAGATAATATCCACGCAAAACTATCACATTTGAATGGTATTTTAGTAGCGCCTGGTTTTGGTGAACGTGGTATTGAAGGAAAAATTGATGCTGTAAAGTATGTGCGTGAAAACAACATGCCATTTTTTGGAATTTGTTTAGGAATGCAAATGGCAGTCATTGAATTTGGTAGAAATGTGATGAATTTAAAAGATGCCAATTCAACAGAAATGGATCCTAAAACTACAAATCCCGTAATTGGATTAATGGAGTCGCAAAAGGATGTCACGGAAAAGGGTGGTACCATGCGTTTAGGTGCTTGGACTTGTAATTTGAAAGCCAATAGTATTGCGCATAAGGTGTATAAATCTAATTCTATAGAGGAACGCCATAGACATCGTTATGAATTTAACAACACATATAAAGAACAGATTGAGGCTGCAGGAATGGTGGCTACAGGAATAAACCCGGAAACCAACTTGGTTGAAATTGTAGAAATTCCAGAACACCCTTGGTTTGTTGGTGTGCAATATCACCCAGAATATAAAAGTACGGTTGCTAATCCGCATCCACTTTTTGTGGCTTTTGTTAAAGCAGCTTTAAAACATAAAAACAAGAATAAAAGTGCCACTATGGCACAAAAATAATTTTGGATAGTTTTTTGTGAACAGCATAAAACTATTTATTTGATAATTTTTTATACGTGTCCTATTTGAAATATATCGATTTAACGCATTGGTTTGCCATCGGTAGTTTTAAAACGACAACCAATTTAATATATGGAAGAAAAGAAATTTGACCTGAATTCGATAATAGGGTTTGTCCTAATTTTTGGAATATTAGTGTACATGATGTACGCCAACCAGCCAACTCCAGAGGAATTAGCAGAACAAGAACGCGCTAAACAAGAGCAAGTTGAAGCTGAAAAGCAAGCTCAAAATCAGAAAGAAACTGCTGTTACAACGGCGGAAGATTATTCAGTAGCTAACGCCCAAGATTCTACCCAATTTGTAGCCTTACAAAATAAATTAGGTGCTTTTGCCTATTCCGCAAGCCTGCCATCTGCAAAATCCAATGAAACAGAAGTGAAAACGGAGGTTTTAGATTTAAAATTTAGCAATAAAGGGGGATATTTATCTGAAGTTAAATTAAAGAAGTTTGTCGATTTTGATTCCATTCCAATCTATCTTATAAAAGATGGGAATACGGATTTTAATATTAATTTCGGTACCACGGATAGTCGCATTCTAAATACCCAAGATTTATATTTTGAACCAACGGTAACTAAAAATGGTGAAAACACGGTCGTTTCCATGAAACTTAAAGTGTCTGCGAATCAGTTTTTAGAATATCGTTATGAAATTCAACCAAATGATTATATGGTTGGTTTTACAATCCGTTCCCAAGGCTTAAGTAATGTTATTAATAGCTCGCAACCCATAAATTTAGACTGGCAATTACAAACCTATCGTCATGATAAAAGTATCAGTTATGAAAACCGATACACGCGATTAACGTATCAATATGAAGGTGGTAAAATTGATAAATTAAGCCCAACGGGTGAAGATGAAGAAACAGAAGTTGATGTAAGTTGGTTGTCGTACAGACAGCATTTCTTTAGCAGTATTTTAACGTCCAAAGTGCCATTAAAATCCGTTCAATTCAATTCAACCGATCTGGTGGAAAATGAAGAAGTTGATACCGTATTTACAAAGGCGTATCAAACAAGATTTGCTTTAGAAGCAAATGCTGGTGAGTTAAATCAAGAACTAGGCTTTTATTTTGGCCCAACAGACAACAAGGTTTTACAGAAATATGATATTGGTCTAGAAGATAGTATTCCATTTGGTTGGGGAATCTTCGGTTGGATAAACCGTTATGTTTTTGTTCCATTATTTGCCTTTTTAGCAAGCTTTTTACCATATGGTGTGGCTATTATTGTAATGACCATTTTAATAAAGTTCTTATTATCATTTGTTCAGTACAAGCAATTCCTGTCGCAGGCAAAATTAAAAGTTTTAAAACCGGAATTAGATGCTATTCGTGAGAAGCATAAGAATAATAAAATGAAAGCGCAGCAGGAAACTATGGCTTTGCAAAATAAGGCAGGTGCCAGTCCGTTGAGTGGTTGTTTACCAGCTTTAATACAGTTGCCCGTTTTCTATGCTTTATTCCAATTTTTCCCATCGGCTTTCGATTTAAGACAGAAAAGTTTCCTATGGGCAGACGATTTATCATCTTATGATATTGTAGCCAATTTACCATTTACCATTCCGTGGTATGGTGATCACGTTAGTTTATTTCCAATTTTAGCCTCTATTGCTATTTTCTTTTATATGAAAATGACAACAGGACAGCAAATGGCATCGCAACCAACTCAAGAGGGCATGCCAGATATGGCTAAACTAATGAAGTACATGATTTACATATCACCATTAATGATGTTATTCTTCTTTAATAATTATGCATCCGGTTTAAGTTTGTACTACTTTATTTCTAACGTTATTAGTATTGGAATTATGTTGGTAATTAAGAATTACATTCTTGATGAAAATAAAATTCATGCTCAAATTCAGATTAATAAGAAGAAACCGAAAAAACAAAGTAAGTTTCAGAAGAAAATGGCTGATATGATGGAGCAAGCCGAACTACAGAAACAAGCGCAAGAAAAGCGTAAGAAATAAAAAAAATCAAGCTGCCTTAATTGGCAGCTTTTTTGATATAACAAATGCTATATTATTTCGTTTAGATATTTAATACACAGGTTATAATTATGAAGCAGATACTTTTTGTTTTAGCACTATTTATGGGTTTTATGAGTTTCGCGCAAACATTTAATCAGTTTGATGCCAACGGTAAACGCGACGGTAAGTGGAAAAAGAATTTTGAAGGAACAAATGTTGTTCGTTATGAAGGCGCTTTTCAACATGGAAAAGAAATAGGCGTGTTTAAGTTCTATAAAAATATTAAAGGGGAAGCCGTTTTGACTGCTACACGTGAGTTTAATCCTAATACAGACACTGCAAAAGTGACCTTTTTTGGTAGTACAGGAAAAGTAATAAGCGAAGGGCTCATGCGAGACAAAACATATATTGGCGATTGGAAATACTACCATAATAATGGAACGCAAATCATGACCTTGGAACATTATAATAATAAAGGATTGCTAGAAGGAGCGCGATTTGTTTATTATTTAAGTGGGCAAGTAGCTGAAAAAGCACTTTACGAAAATGGAAAGCTACATGGTAAGACTTTGGGCTATGCAGAAAACGGAACAGTTATTAAGGAGCACCATTATAAAATGGGCAATTTACACGGAGAAGCCAAATTTTATAACGAAACGGGTGTTTTATTAGTGGAAGGCACTTACCGTAATGATCAGAAACATGGAATTTGGAAGTATTATGAAAATGGGACGTTAAAGGAAGAAAAGGATTTTACTCCAAAAAGCAATAATCCGTATAAGAAGTCTAATTAGGAATTGCGCTCATAAAATATAAAAGCTCCTTAAAGATTTAAGGAGCTTTATTTTGTTAGGTATGCATTTGTAATTTTTAGCTATTAATCAATCAAAATGGGGAATACCTAAACATAAGGACTGCAATCTATGTAATATATTCATGAATTCAAAATCGATTTTAATATATTAATTGTAAACTTTCACCTACTAGTTTTATGGTTATTTAATAAAAAAAAGCTGTTCTAATTAAAGAACAGCTTCTCTTTTTCAAAGCAATTTAATCACATTTATAGCGATCAATAATGTTGAACACTATAAATTTCTTACTATTATAAAGGTGGTAAAACAACCTTGTCGATAGCATGAATAACGCCATTGGAAGCTTGAACATCAACAGCAATTATGTTGCTTACTCTGCCGTTTGCATCAGTTAAGGTTGCACCACCAGTAATATTTGCTGTTATGTTTCCACCTAAAGTACCAACAGTCATGTTATCCATTAAAGCACTTGATCTTACGTTTGCACCTGCAACCGCATGCATATCTAACGTAGCTTTTAAAGTTGGTTCTGGGATATCACCTAAAGTTGCTACATTTAATTCTGTTAATAAATCACCAAAGGCTGCATTAGTAGGTGCAAAAACTGTAAAAGGTGCTGGAGCTGTTCCATTTGGTGTAGAAAGTGTCCCTACGTAGTCAAACGTTAAATCGTCTCTTGTTAATGCTGCAACCAAAGTTTCAAAAGTAGGATCCGCTAATGCAAAATCGACTACAGTTGGTAATCCAATAACCGCATCCACAGCATGGATAACACCATTTGTTCCCACAACATCTGCTATGGCTACCGTAGAAATTCCGTTAAATTCAACACCAAATGCAGTATTAAAATATAAACTCATTGGGTTGTTTCCAGCACCAGTTGCACTAGTTGTGGTATAACCCGCACCCATATTTACTAAATCTGTAGAAAAGGTGGCACCTGCTAATACATGGTTTAAAAGTACTTGCGATAATACATCGGTTGGTACATCACCTAACCCAGAGAATCCGTTATCCGCTAAAAAATTAGCGAAAGCTGCATCAACTGGTGCTAAAACTGTAAATGGTCCACCTCCTTGTAATACGGAAACTAAATCACCATCAGCAGCACCTAAAGCGGCTACTAAATTACTAAAGCTCGAATTTGCAAGGGCGTGATCTACCACGTCTGGTAAGCCAATAACACCATCAACTATGTGAATGATGCCGTTAGATGCTTCAATATCGGCAGTTGAAACAGATGATACATTATTAAAACGTACATCGTTGTTGGCTGTATTGAAATATAAACTCATGCTTGCACCACCTGCACCTGTTGCATTAGTAGATGCATAACCAGAGCCTTGACTTACCAAAGCGGTTGAAGGCACAGATCCAGAAATTACATGATTTAAAAGTATTTGTGACAATACATCTGTTGGTACATCATTTAAGGAAGCAAATCCATTGGCTGATAAAAATGCTGCAAACGCGTCATTATCAGGCGCTAAAACGGTAAATGGTCCTGATCCTTGTAATACTGAAACTAAATCTCCGTCGGCAGCTTGTAATGCAGCTACTAACGAACTTAATTCAGGCGTGGCCAACGCTAGATCTACAATGTTATTTTGTTGTGCTGGCGGCGTGTAAATGTTGTTATCATCATCACTACTACAGGATGTGATAAATAAGACTACTAGTAATGTAGCCGAAAATCTTTTTAATGCTGTTAATGTTTTCATTTTGTTAAGTTTTTATGTTTGTTTAGCAAATATAACAAAACATTAAACAAAAACCCTAATTATGTTTATTAAAATTAACAAAACTTTAAACAAAATAAATTATTTAGCCTGTAATTAGGACCGCTTAGGAAGAAGAGATATTACTTGATTTTCGTATCTTTGCACCCAATTATGGAAAACAAAAAACGTGTTATCGTCGGATTATCTGGAGGTGTAGATTCCAGTGTAGCAGCCTATCTTTTAAAAGAGCAGGGCTTTGAGGTTATTGGCTTGTTTATGAAAAATTGGCATGATGATTCTGTAACGATATCTGATGAATGTCCTTGGTTAGATGATAGTAATGATGCCATGTTAGTGGCGGATAAATTAGGAATCCCATTTCAGACAGTCGATTTAAGTGAAGAATACAAAGAGCGTATTGTTGATTATATGTTCAAGGAATACGAAAGCGGGCGAACCCCAAATCCTGATGTGCTTTGCAACCGGGAAATCAAGTTTGATGTGTTTATGAAAATCGCTTTAGATTTAGGAGCGGATTTTGTAGCAACAGGTCACTATTGCCGTAAAACATCTTTTGATAAAAACGGTGAAACTATTCATCAATTATTAGCAGGCGTGGATGACAATAAAGATCAATCCTACTTTTTATGTCAATTATCGCAAGCGCAATTAGCAAAATCATTATTTCCTATAGGCGAGTTAACAAAACCAGAAGTTCGAGATATAGCAACAAAATTGGATTTAGTGACAGCTGATAAAAAAGACTCTCAAGGTTTGTGCTTTATTGGAAAAGTTAGGTTGCCAGATTTTCTACAACAACAGTTAAAACCAAGAGAAGGCGTTATAGTTGAAATTCCAAGCACCTATGCAGATTATGAAATTTCAAACCCGATTTTTGATTCTAAAGAATTGGAATTAGCCTATTTATCTAGAAAAGCGGATTATAACGTTACGGACGGAAAAGTAGTTGGTAAACACCAAGGTGCTCATTTTTACACTAAAGGACAGCGCAAAGGATTGGCGGTTGGAGGAACCGTGGAACCATTATTTGTCATTGATACTGATGTTAACGAGAATGTGATTTACACAGGTCAAGGAAAAGCACACCCTGGATTATATAAATCAGCTTTATTTATTTCAAATGATGATTTGCATTGGGTTCGTGAAGATTTAGCACTATCCAAAGGGGAAACCATGACGGTTTTAGCGCGTATTCGCTACAGGCAACCATTAGAAAAAGCCACGTTATATCGTGTAGAATCTGGTTTATATATTGAGTTTTCAAACCCACAGTCAGCCATAGCTGAAGGGCAGTTTGCAGCGTGGTATTTAAATGATGAACTTATTGGTTCAGGCGTAATTTCATAGGGATTAGGTACGTTTATATATTTCGCATCGTCTTTATTAGTTACTATATTTCAAATTAAAAACACATTATATTATGTCCAATAAAATCACCAAACTTTTTAATATTCAATATCCAATTATTCAAGCTGGAATGATTTGGAATTCAGGTTGGCGTTTAGCTTCAGCATCTAGTAACGCTGGAATTCTAGGCTTGTTAGGAGCGGGAAGTATGTATCCTGATGTGTTACGTGAGCATATTCAGAAATGTAAAAAAGCAACTGATAAACCCTTTGGTGTTAACGTGCCTATGTTATATCCAAATGTGGAAGAAATCATGAATATTATTGTGGAAGAAGGTGTAAAAATTGTTTTTACCTCGGCAGGAAATCCAAAAACATGGACAAGCTGGTTGCAAGAGCGTGGCATTACGGTTGTCCATGTGGTGAGCAGTGTAAAATTTGCCTTAAAAGCACAAGATGCTGGTGTGGATGCGGTTGTAGCCGAGGGTTTTGAAGCTGGTGGACATAATGGTCGCGATGAAACCACAACACTAACATTAATTCCCATGGTAAGAGAACAGCTGACCATTCCATTAATTGCAGCTGGCGGTATTGCTACCGGAAAAGCCATGTTAGCTACTATGATTTTAGGTGCCGATGCCGTTCAAGTGGGAAGTCGCTTTGTGGCTAGTGAGGAAAGTTCAGCCCATCAAGCTTTTAAACAGGTTGTTGTGGATGTCAAGGAAGGTGATACCCAATTAACCTTAAAAGAATTGGCACCAGTACGCTTGGTTAAAAACAAATTCTACGACGAAATTCAGGAACTTTATAAATCATCTCCATCACCAGAACAATTAAAAGAGCTATTAGGTCGTGCGCGTGCTAAACGGGGTATGTTTGAAGGTGATTTGAAAGATGGCGAATTGGAAATTGGTCAAATAGCAGGACTTATTCACGATATAAAACCTGTAGCAGAAATTGTAAAGGATATGCTGAAAGAATTTGATTTAGCTAAACAAGTGGTAGCCACATTCTAATCAACCTTCTGATTGAAAATTTTAAATGGAACAGCAAACAGTTTACTCGACCCGTTTGCTGTTTTGTTGAATTCCGCTAATAAACTATTTATTGATAACGGTTTCTCGTGTTCAACTATAGTGTTATCGCGCTTACTTGTAAAGTACAAAGTGTCATTTTTAACAAATGGGCAATAATCCATTTTCTCCGAGTTTACAAAAGGGCCTAAATTTTCGGCTGAAGACCAACCCGTTTTTAATTTCTTACTAATATATAAATCACCACTTCCTAATCCATCAGGCCGATTATAAGCGCCAAATATAATATAGGATTCATCGGGCGCAATGAAAGCATTGTATTCATAGCCATCAGAATTTACGGTGTTAGGCAGGGTTTCTGGTTCTAAATACGTACCATTTTTAAATAAGCTTACATAAATATCATCTTTCGTATTCTTCAAGTTATCAGCTCTTGTAAAATAGAGATTCCCATTATTTGCAATGGATGGGTAAAATTCGTCATTAATAGAATTAACAGGTTCACCCAAGTTTTTAGGTTTAGACCAGGGTTCATTTATATTTTTCTTTTCCACATACCAAATGTCAAAATCTTTAGGTTTTAATTCATTATTAAGCGGTCTTGAGGAAGCAAAGTAGAGTTTTAATCCATCTGTTGAGAAACAAGGTTCTAAATCAAAATGTTGGCCAGAAAAGCCAGCTACTTGAGGTTCTTGCCAAACACCATTAATTTTTTTTAACGAAATTATAGCGGAAAGATTACCCATTACACTTTGTGCCGTAAATAGAATTTCATTGCCATTAGGTGCAATGGCTATATCCCTAACATTTGGAAATTGCCCAGCTATTTCTGGCAAAAAAGGTTCAGGACTGTCTTGAGCCAAACCATAATTTAAACATAACAAAAACGCAAAGAGGTAACTAAATTTCATAAAAAACTAAATTAGGCTGACAAGTTAATATAATACATAATATGGAAATCTTAACACAATGTTAATCCCAGCAAAATAAGAATAAAAGAACCTTTACATAATATGTAAACCCATTGGAATATACTACTTTTGCAAAATGGTTTTAAGCGACTACACGAAAGAGTTTAAATACAACTGGCAACTGGCAGCTCCTGTTATGTTGGGTATGTTGGGACACACTTTTGTAGGATTTGTAGATAATATCATGGTTGGCCAATTAGGAACCGCTGAATTAGCGGCTGTGTCTTTAGGTAATAGTTTTATGTTTATTGCCATGTCTTTAGGAATTGGTTTTTCAACAGCTATAACGCCTTTAGTTGCGGAAGCCGATGCGGAAGGAAATTTTGCTAAAGGTAAATCAGCATTTAAGCATGGCTTGTTTTTATGTACATCTTTAGGGTTATTTTTATTTTTACTACTCTTATTTGCCAAACCGTTAATGTACCTAATGAAGCAGCCTTTGGAGGTAGTAGAATTAGCTATTCCGTATTTGGATTGGGTAGCCTTTTCACTAGTGCCTTTAATTGTTTTTCAGGCATTTAAGCAGTTTAGTGATGGCTTATCCATGACCCGTTATCCTATGTATGCTACTATTGTAGCCAATGTTGTTAACGTGGTTTTAAACTACGTCCTTATTTTTGGAAAATTTGGTTTTCCTGAATTTGGTATTGTTGGAGCAGCCTATGGCACATTAATCTCACGTGTGGTCATGGTTGTTTTCCTTTGGTGGATTCTTAAAGGACATAAAAAATCGAGAGATTACGTTACTAATATCAAAATATTTGCGCTAGATAAATTAGAACTCAAAAAAGTAATTAATTTAGGCTCACCAAGTGCTATGCAAATGTTTTTTGAGGTTGCCATTTTTACAGCCGCCATTTGGTTGAGTGGTTTGTTAGGTAAGAATGCACAGGCAGCCAATCAAATTGCTTTAAATTTATCATCCATGACTTTTATGGTGGCAACCGGTTTAAGTGTCGCATCCATGATACGTGTTGGTAACCAAAAAGGATTAAAAAACTACTTCGAGTTGCGCCGAATTGCCTTTTCAATTTTTTTACTAGGAATGATTTTGGCGGTCACTTTCGGGCTGTTATTTTTTATCTTCCATCAGCAATTACCAACATTGTATTTAGATAATTCAGATGTTCTAAACGCGGTGGATAACGCTGAGGTATTACGTATAGCAGCCAATTTATTAATTGCGGCTGCCATTTTTCAAATTAGTGACAGTATTCAAGTGGTTATGCTTGGTGCATTGCGTGGTTTGCAGGATGTAAAAATACCCACTATTATAACCTTTATTTCCTACTGGATCGTTGGGTTTCCCATAAGTATATACTTTGGGAGTGCCGAACGCTATGCTAGTTTTGGAATATGGATGGGTTTATTAGCAGGATTAACCGTAGCAGCAATTTTATTATTTATCCGATTTAACTATCTTACCAAACGTTTAATTTTATCTAACACCTAACAACCATATATGGAGTTCCCAAAATTTTTATTAGGCGATAATACCGATTTTCCAGATGCTATTTTCGTTATTCATACCGATTTCCCTAGATTTATTATCAATTTAGAAAATGATGATGTAGAATGGTTGGAGGATTTTGATCAGCATGATCAAAAAGAATTGGAGATGGAAGCTGAATCGTTAATCCAGCAAGCAACCGATTTTTACGATCGTGAAATTGAACGTTACGAAGATTAATTATGCTTGAACAATTAGTACAACTCGACACTGAACTTTTTCTTTATTTAAATAATTTAGGAACAACCACTTGGGATGGATTTTGGATGTTTTATACCACTAAATTCTATTGGATTCCTTTTTATGCCGTTTTACTTTTTATAATTTTCAGAACACGAACGCCTAAACTATTTTTAATAACCATTTTTGTTATATTTCTAATGGTTTTGTTTACCGATCAAATGACCAATGTATTTAAAAAAGTATTGGTTATGCGTTTAAGACCCTGTCATGATCCTACTTTAGAAGGATTGGTTCGTTTGGTTAAACCACATTGTGGCGGGCAATTTGGTTTCTTTTCTGGTCATGCTTCTAACTCCATGGCAGTTGCTGTGTTCAGTGGTTTATTACTCCGTTTTAAATACAAGTATTTTATATTTCTAATGCTTATATGGTCAGTAGCTATGGGTTACAGCCGTATTTATATTGGCGTACACTTTCCATTGGATGTTATTTGTGGAATGGCATTTGGCGCAATGTCAGGCTTCATGTTTTACAAACTAGACCTGTTTTTACAAAAGCGTTATGGTGTGAAATAATTACTTTTTTGTCAATATGTAATAGTTAGCAAGGAGTCTATCTTTATACTGTCTTGATTCTTTAGAAACGGTATTCAAATTAAACGTATTAATTTTTTCTATCGAATAGGTTTCCTGAAGTTTATTGGAGTCTTCCGGGCTTATGCCAATCGTTAATAATCCAAAGTTAGGTTCTTTAGGTAAGGTCATTGTACCATCCTCATTTTTAATTGGTGGAATTTTTTGACCATATTCCCAAATCATTTCAGGTGCTATATAATTGAATTGGTAGAGTTTTAAATCGCCAGAAATATCAGAAGTAATCGGGTGGAAGTCCTCACTATTCAAAGCTTCCTTTAGCGGTAAAGCAAAAAGGAGTAAACTAGCATAAAGTCCTACAGCGCAAACGACAACCATGCGTATATTCATGTGTTTTAAGAATCTTAAAATGAAAAAACCCATAACAAACACGATAACTGACGCTAATATAAAAGAGAACCAATAACCTGTTAAATTATCTTTTAAAAAGGCAAAGGCTAAAAAAGGAAACGCAATGCCTACAATACCAATCAACCCAAAGTTGAAATAAACTGGAACGGTTTCACGTTTATTTTTCAAATTTTTAAATTCACGAATTACATAGTCTAGATAAAAACTGCAATTAATTGCTAAGGGAATTAAAACAGGCATTAAATACCGTGATTTCTTTTCAGGTATAAGAGACAGTAATATAACGGCAAAAATAGTCCATAAAAAACTAAATTTATAAGCTTTACGGTTTCTAACGCGGGTTTTTAAGTATGGATATAACAAACTGACAAATGCTGGAATCGTCCACAAACCACTTTGCGTAAAGAAACTCCAATAATAATAAAATGGGCGCACATTATAGCTACTCCAATTACCCGTTTCTTTTTCTGCAATTGCTAAAAATGTGGCTGGATCTTCTAATCGCACATATAAATACCACCAACCACCAACAGTAACCGCTAAAATTAATATAAGTAGGACGGGTATAAATTTCGATTTAAAACGGTTATATTTAAATGTAAATCCATAAGCCAATAAAAACGGTAATAATAAGGCGTAAAAACTAACGGGTCCTTTACTCAATATGGAGAAACCAATAAATACACTTGCCAAAAGTGCTGATTTCCATTGCGTTTTTGTCGCTTGGAAAAAGCAAAATAAATAGTAAATAGCAACACACATAAAGCCATGTGTAAAAATATCCCAAGGTGCTTCAATCATAATACCAATAACATAAAATGAAGTGGTAACAATAATTGCAGATAAAATTCCGAAAGATTGACTTTTTGTGATTTTTTTAGATAATTTAAAAACAAAAACGGCAATTATCATAATAAATAGAACCGCAGGCAATCGTATAGCAAAAACACTTTGTACACCAAAAATAGCAGCAGAAATAGCGGTAAGCCATGTTGGTAAAGGTGGTTTTTCATAACGGGCTTCGCCATTCATGGTTGTGAGTAGCCAGTTATTATCGGTTAACATTTCACGAGCTGTAATAAAATTTCGCGCTTCCATAATAGTCACGTCCATTACGTTTAAATTTGGAAGCAACACCAGTGCAATTCCAAAACAAATAAATAAAACGGGATATTTTTTAAGAAGCGGAAGCATATTTTCGGATTAAAATTAAATTCCTAATATAGATAATAGCACCCAGAATATGACCTGTAAATAACACAGGATCTCTTCTGAAAATAGCATAAGTTAAAATAAGAATAGAGCCTATTAAACTTAATAACCAAAAGCCAAAAGGTAGGGTTGATTCTTTTTGTTTCTCCGAATAGAGCCATTGGTATACAAAACGTAAAGTAAACACCACCTGCGAAACGATTCCTAATGTTAGTAGCCAGACGGGAATAGCTTCGTTTTTAAAGAGTTTCACCACGTCTATCGTATTATTGTTAAAATAGAAAATGGCAATAAATGTTGGCATTAATAATAAAAACCACTGCATGAATTTAGGGTACTTCTGCCATTGGTTTTGTAGTTGCAAATTCCTAATATATATAAAATAGGTTAAGCCTTGACCAAGCATAATAGCAAAATCATCACGTAAATATCCATATATAAATAGCAAGAATGAAGCAAATAAACTTAAAGTCCAAAAAATGGTAGGCGTAATAACGCGTTTTTGTTTTTCAGAATATAGCCATTGAAGAATAAGCCGAGACGAGAACAATATTTGCGCTAAAAATCCAATACTATATATGAGCCAATTACTCATTAATTGTGTTTCTCAACCGTATAATTAATATACTTTTTCTTCATCCAGAGATACGCGAAACAATCCATTAGCGGTCCAATTAAGCGATTCCAAACGCCAAATTTGGCTTCTCCGGCAACCCGTGGGAAGTGTTTGACAGGGACTTGTACAATCTTACCTTTTTGCAATAAAATCATAGCAGGAAGAAAGCGATGCAAACCTTCAAACATGGGAATCCGCTTGGCATAATCAGTTTTTATAATTTTAAGCGGACAACCTGTATCGTCCATGCCATCTTTAGTAAATGTACGGCGAATTCCATTGGCAATGGTAGAAGACATATTTTTAACAAAACTATCTTTACGGTTTGCGCGAACACCCGTTACCAAATCATAATCATTAATATGTTCTAAAAGCACGTTAAAATCCTTTGGATCGGTTTGTAAATCCGAATCTATATAACCAACCAATTCCGTGTCCGCATAATCAAAACCAGCTTTTATAGCCGCGCTTAAACCTCGGTTTTCCTTAAAACTAATATATTGAAATTCAGGATGTCTTTTAGCAATATCTTCAATATGCTGTTGACTGCTGTCTTTGGAGCCATCATTTACAAACAAAATCTTTGTTTTTCTGCTGGCTATTTGCATGTATTCTAATAATTCCTTTTCAACTCGCGGTAAATTATCTTCTTCATTATATACGGGAACTATAATTGTAAACTGGTAATCCATAAAATTAAAGTTGTACTACAAATGTATTCTTTTTTATAGAATTCTAATCTTACAGAAAAAAAATGTTTCTTTGTAATAGATATTAGATTTATGAAGATACTAGTTACTGGTGCAGTGGGATTTATAGGCTCGCATACAGCTGAACGTTTAAAAGACATGGGACATGATGTAATAGGTGTGGATAATTTTTCGCCGTATTATAGCGAATCTTTAAAGAAATTAAATGAAAAAGCTCTAAATAAAAAAGGTATTCCTGTTTTAAAATTGGATTTGCGTTCAAATAATTTGATTGACAACTTACCAACCGATATCGATTTTATTTTTCATTTTGCGGCACAACCAGGTATTTCTACTACTTCAACTTTTGAAGATTATTTCACTAATAATATTATTGCTACAAAAAACATAATAGATTTTGCCTTGCAATTAAAGGATTTAAAGTTGTTTGTAAATATTGGTACATCGTCAATTTACGGGCTAGAGGCAACGTTTCCTGAAACCGTAGCGCCCAAACCGGCCTCTCATTATGGTGTAACCAAATTAGCTGCCGAGCAATTGGTACTTCAAAAATCACGAGAAAAACAATTGAAGACTTGTTCATTGCGATTATATTCTGTTTTTGGACCTCGGGAACGCCCTGAAAAAATGTATACCAAATTAATTGCCTGCGGATTTAATAAAGAAGCTTTTCCGTTATACCAAGGCAGTTCTACCCATTTACGCAGTTTTACCTATGTAGATGATATTGTAGATGGTGTTGTTAGTGTAATGAATGCTATTGATGCTGTTGATGGTGAAATTATTAATCTTGGAACTGAAGTAGAACATACTACACAAGAAGGTATTGATGCGGTTGCTCATGTTATGGATCTGAATATTGCTATTCAACATGTGTCTGCTAGAGCTGGTGATCAATTACGAACCAAAGCTATTATTGATAAAGCGAGAAGCTTACTAAATTATAATCCGCAAACCACCTTATTAGAAGGTGTGGAAAAGCAGGTAGCTTGGTATAAAACCAATTTTCTATAATTCCGGTTTTAACTGCAATAAATAATCCGCAGCAGCAAAAGGTGTTGTTTTCTGCGCCTCAATTAATGCTATCTGTACGTTTAATGCTTTTTTAATGACCTCATTATTAAAGAAGTCCGCATGCAGTTGGTCTTTAATGGTTTCAATTAACCAGAACTTATTTTGCTCATGACGTCGCTGCTCAAAGTATCCATTGCTTTGCGTTTGCGTCACATATTTATCTATAGTTTCCCAAACGGTATCTATTCCTTCATCATGCAAGGCGCTACATAATAATACTTTGGGTTGCCATTCAGAATCTTTAGCTGGATATAGATGTAATGCGCGATTAAATTCTACTTTAGCAATTTTAGCGGCTTTCATGTTTTCGCCATCGGCCTTATTAATGGCTATAGAATCGGCCATTTCAATAATACCGCGTTTAATGCCTTGTAGCTCATCGCCAGCACCTGCTAATTTAAGGAGCAGGAAAAAATCTACCATACTATGAACTGCCGTTTCACTCTGACCAACGCCAACGGTTTCAATTAATATGGTGTCAAAACCAGCAGCTTCACACAAGATAATAGTTTCCCGAGTTTTTCGCGCCACACCACCTAAAGATTCCCCTGATGGCGATGGCCTGATGTAGACATTCGTGTCCTTTACTAAATCCTCCATTCGGGTTTTATCGCCTAGAATGCTTCCTTTTGTAATAGAACTACTTGGGTCAATAGCTAGAACGGCAATTTTTTTTCCTGCTTTGGATAAATATGTTCCGAAGGATTCAATAAATGTACTTTTACCAACACCAGGAACACCTGTAATCCCAATTCTAACTGATTTATTAGCATAAGGAAGGCAGCCTTTTATAATAGCATGTGCCTGATCAGCATGATTTTTGTTTTTGCTTTCAATTAAGGTTATTGCGCGACTTAAAGCTGTTATATCACCTTTTAAAATACGTTCAATAAGTTGTGGAGTTGTTGGTTTTACATCTCTTCGACTACGTATAGCATCAATAATAGCCTGATTGATGGTTTCGGGTTGCGAAACACCAGCCTGTTCTTGTAGTGCTTTTTTATGTGACGTTTTTTTAGTCAAAAGTTTCTATTGGTACGGCTATTTTGGTTTCATCCCAAGCCATAGTTAGTGATAATTGATCTAATGCATTGTCAAACCCAATTGTAAATTGTTCCACCGTAACTCCTGTGTCTTCCACGGGAACGGTAACGGTAATGACATCAAATTCGGGTTCACGCATGGGTTTCATTTCTGTATCAACTCCCCAAGCATATTGTTTGGAATTAAACATAACTTGCCATGTAGAATCGTTTGGAATGGTCCATAGGGTATATTTTCCCGCAGGAAGCGAATCATTGTTTATTTTTAAGGCTTTACTCGTTTTAAAGGTTGTGGCTTCGTTGGCACCTGTTCGCCAAACTTGCTTATAAGGAACCAAACCACCAAAAACTTCGCGACCGCGTTTAGAGGGTCTGTTATAAACTATATCTAGCTGTAAATCATTTTTAGAAAAGGATACAGTATCAATTGGACTTTTTCTTGGTGCAAGTAAACTGCCATCCACAAAAAAGGAATATAAAAACAAACTGATGGCAATTAGAAATAAGCATCCCAAAAACCATTTAAAAAATCTATTCATAGGGTATTTTAATTAATGATATAAAGGTACTTCAAATGTTATTTTTAATGAAGGGCTATCACATTTTTTTAAGACTTATTTTTAATCTTGAAAAAAAGATGCGGATTTTTGCAACACATCACTTTTTTCATCGTCATTAAGATGAACCAAACCATTAAAACCAAAAAGTAAAGCATGTTTCAACTTGAAATTATTGAAAAATGCAAAGCAAACAACCGTCAAGCACAAATGCAGTTATACAACCAGTACTGCCAAGGTATGTATATTGTTGCAAGACGATTTGTAAAGCATGATGCCGAAGCTGAAGATATTGTTCAGGATGCCTTTATTAAAGCGTTCTCTAAACTGGATCAGTATCAAGCAGAAGTTACTTTTGGAGCCTGGTTAAAGCGCATTGTTATTAATACGAGTATAGACATGTTAAAAGCACAAAAACACCAACTGGTGGAACTTGAAGCTGCGCATTTAAATGTGGTGGACTCGGGTAATGACAATTGGTTAGTAGACGATACCGTGGAAGTTGTGGATGTTAAAGACGCTATTTCAAGTTTAGCAGATAAATATCGATTGGTTCTCACGCTGTATTTACTGGAAGGTTATGATCATCAAGAAATTTCAGATATTTTAAATATTACCGAAGTTTCTTCCAGAACACAACTTTACCGAGGTAAGTTACAATTACAAGAATTATTAAAACAGAAAAAAAATGGCACGCGATATTAGAGATTTACTCAAACAGAATAATGCGGAAACCAAAACTGTCATGCCTTCAGGACATGAAGCTCGTTTTCAGCAGAAATTGAACAAAAGCTTTCCACAAAAGAAAAAGCATAGTTTTTTATGGATGCAAATTGCAGCAAGTGTTGTAATTGTTTTGGGATTGGGTTTTGGTGTGTATGCTGTTTTCAATGAACCCGTTAAAACGAATCAGGTTGTTGAAGTTGCTCCTGAAAAATCACCTTTAAAAACACTAGGCGATATTTCTCCAGACTTTAAAAAAGTAGAGGATTATTATTTGGCAAATATTAATTTGGAGTTGTCCAAAGTGACCTTAACTTCAGAAAATAAAGATCTCATTGATGGCTATATATCACGTTTGGATGCTTTAAATGCGGAGTATAAGCGATTGTCTGTTGAGTTAACCGAGCAAGGTCCCAATGAATTAACGGTAAGTGCATTGATAACAAATTTGAAATTTAGATTAAATCTCATGTATCGTCTTAAAGACCAATTACACAGTTTAAAAAACTCTGATTCACATCAGAAGAAAAATAACGTATAAAACATTAGTATTATGAAAAACATAAAATTTTTGCTTCTCTGCTTACTTTTTGCAGGTAGTATAAATGCCCAACAACGTGTAGATAAAATATCGCAATCCTTACAGGTTAATGATGATGTAACCCTCGATATACATGCGAGTTATACCAACATAATCATCGATACTTGGAATAAAGATATTATTGAAGTTGAAGCTTATATTGAAAGTGACGCGCTATCAAAAGAAGCACTAAAAAAACATGTGGATGCTTGGAAGGTCCAGGTGGAAGGTTCCAAAGATTATATCACAATAAAATCTAATTCGGAAGGTGATAGTTGGTCCGATAGTATGAGTCTTTTTGATGTTCAATCAGTAGATGCTTTACAGAATTTGGAAATTGAATTAGCAGACATGCCTATTATGCCATTGGTTGATGGTTTAATGGCATCCCTTGACATGGCCAATATGCCTAAAATGCCTAATATGCCGAAACTCCCGGATTTGCCAGAAGGCATGAATACTACCAATTTTGATTTTGAGCGCTATAAAAATGAAGGCGAAGTATATATGGATAGGTGGAGTCGTGAATACAGTGCCAAATATGGCGATGCGTATGCTAGAAAAATGGAGGCTTGGGCAAAAAAAGTGGACACAGAGGCTTTTGAAAAATATGAAAAGGACATGGAAGCTTGGGGTGAAAAATTCGGTGAGCAATTTGGAAAAACCTTTGAAAAAGATATGGAAGCTTGGGGCGAACAATTTGGAAAATCCTTTGGTGAAAGCATGGAAAAATGGGGCGAACAGTTTGGCAAAGAAATGGAAACTTGGGGTGAACAAATTGGAAAAGAAATGGAAGAACGTGCAAAGCTCATGGAAAAAGAACATGATAAGCATGAAGCTATACGACAAAAGCAAGATGCTAAATATCGAGCCATGTTTGATTCAGACATGGGGAAAAATATGAAAGTTAAAAAAACACTTAAAATAAAAATTCCCAAAGACGCCAGATTAAAACTGAATGTCAGACATGGTGAAATGAAATTCACTTCTATTATTCATAATCTCCAGGCGGATTTAAATCACACTAAATTTTTAGCATCACGCATTGATGGCGAACAAACCGCCATCAATGCATCTTATTCATCCCTTTTAATAAAGGATTGGCAGAACGGTAATTTAGAATTGAACTTTGTGGAAGCGGCAACCATACAAAATGTAAATGGGCTTGTATTAAATTCTAATTCGTCCAATATCCATATTGATAAACTGTCTGGTAATGCTATTCTTAATGGCAGCTTTGGGGATCTAGCCATTAGTGAAATAACGGATGACTTTAAGACTATTAATATTACATTAGATAATAGCAATGCAAATTTAAAACTGCCTCAAGCCGATTATAAATTACAGTATCACGGTAAGTATTCGCAATTCAAGCATCCTAAAAACACGAAGGGGCAAGCTGTTTCTTCTTTTAATTCTGGTAGTATTTCCAATAACAAAACGATTGTTGTTAATGCAAAATATAGTCATATAGTTATGGATTAGTTTCCTATTTTTGAGTTTTACATACTATGAACTCAACTCCCTTTTCTTCTTTTATACATGGCATTAACTCCATGCCTCTTTTTGTTTTAGATAAAAACATACCCTTGTCCAAATATGTATCCATAGATTTATCGGAGCAGAATTTATCACTACACACTTTTGATGTGTCCTCCTCTCAAGCTTGGGCTGTTTTTATAAACGATTATTGCCATCAAAAACGGGCAGAAGTTGCTTATGGCGGTTATAATGAAAAACGAAATATTTATAAACGCAGTACCTATTTCAATCAGCAAAATGCCGATACCGAACGTAATATTCATTTAGGATTAGATTTGTGGATTGCAGCAGGATCAGCTGTTTTATCGCCACTTGAAGGTGTTATTCACAGCTTTGCCAATAATGCTAACTATGGTGATTATGGTCCGACACTGATTTTGGAACATCAAATTAATGATGTTGTTTTTTACACCTTGTATGGTCATTTAAGTTTGGATTCATTAACCGACAAAAATGTGGGAGCTGCCGTTAAACAAGGCGAACAAATAGCAACCCTTGGTGCCGCTGAAGTAAATGGTGATTATGCGCCACATTTACATTTTCAGATAATTCGTGATTTGGAAGGTTTTGAAGGAGATTATCCTGGTGTTTGCAACAAAAAAAATCTGGACCATTTTTTACAAAATTGCCCAGACCCTAATCTCCTATTAAAACTATATTAATTAGTTAATTATCAATTTTTTTATTGTTTGGCCTAAATCGGTTTGTACTTTAAGGATGTAGGTTCCGGATTGGAAGTTAGTTACATCAATTTCAGCACTCGTTGTTTTAAGTACTTGACTTCCTAATAGTGTAAATATTTCTATATTATTAATAGAATTTGTTGTTTTGATAAATAAAATTTCAGATACAGGATTGGGGTAAATGTTGATAGTTTCCTTCAAATTAACGGCATCTAAATCTAGTGTTTGAAAGCTAATAGCGTTGGCCAAAGGATTATTTTGAGAATACAGATTTTGAGTCGCAATATTGATGTAATTTTCTATATAGATAGTATCAAAGACAGGGTCACCATTTTCCACAAAACGAATTTCACCACTTGATGGATTTGGATTGGCAATGACATCAAATAATACCAGTTCAAAAGGGCCTGCACCATTTAGTATGACGGAGTACTGACCCGCTTCATCACGGCCTAAAAAATAGGCATCACCAAATACGCCCGGTCCCATGGACATAGATGCCCATTCGGAGGCTGGAAGATTGGAGTTGCCTGTTACAAAATTCCCGATGGTTAAACCTGTGGGGACATAAAAACCTGCGCCCATATCGTCGGTGCTATGGTTGGTAACTGGTTCACTAGGTGTGGCTAATAAGGCCATTTGGTAATTACCTGTATTTGCATTAATTCCAACAAATGACAGACTAAACTCATAGGTTGCTTGTGCATGGATAGTAATACTTATTACTAATAGGAATGCCGTTATATATAGTTTTTTCATGACGTTTTGTATTTAATTAATTTGGCATTTGTTCTAAAATTGGATAATAATTTGATGCCGGATTATTTATGTGATTTGTAATAATATTTTTTAATAGACCTTTATCATTCCCAGGTCCTGAATAGCGTACAATACCATCCAAGTTAATATCACCTGTGTTATATGCTGTATATGGGAAATAGTTGCTATTGGTCGCGTTGCCAGCGGCATTTGAAACAATTGTTTTTAAACTAGCCGAATCATTATTAGGGCCTAAATAACGCGTTTGATTATTTCCATTAATATCGCCTCCATACATGCCTAAAATACCTGTAGGCATTCCGAAACTTGTTTGAGCTTCTAGTCCAAAAGTAGTAATGCTGCCATCGGTAAAATTGACGAGAGAGGTTACATTGGAAAGCGTTATTGTGGTTGCACTCATAATCCCTAAATGATTCCTATGGTTTACAGAAATAAAATAATCAGCTGATATTTGTTGGAAATTTATGGGCGAAATACCATCAACATCTACAATATCCCCATCACGTTGTAGGAGTCCAGATTTGGCATCAACAATTAAAGTGTTTGTATTAGCATCTCGAATTTCAATCCACATCCAATCAACAATAGCGTTATTGCCTGTTATTAAGAATACGGAAGGATCACATACTAATCCATCAGCATACGGACTCGTTGTTGGAATGAGATTAGCAACTCTCAAATCGTCACGCATGAGGGTTTCTTCACCAAAATTAGGCGTTAATGCAGCACCTTGTAAATAGGCTTTTGCAGAAATTAAAATAGGTTCCAAAATGGATATTGTCTGGTCACAACTTAAGGACACATTATTAGACGCATCCGTTGCTGTCCACGAAATAACGGTATCTCCTAAAGGATACGGATCGGTTAATAACAGTGCATCAGACCGAACACCGGTGTAGGTGATGGTACTGGCACAATTATCAGTTGCGGTAGGTTCTGCAATCAATACGGTAGCTTCGGTTATACCACTAGCTAGAATTTCTACAATATTATCTGGGCATATAATGATTGGGGGTTCTGTATCATCTAAAATAGTCCAAGTAAAATTTTGCTCAACATCTAGACTACCGGGTTTACTTAAGGTAACCGTTACGTTATACACACCATCATTGTTGGGTCCACCGGATACAGCGGTTTCATCAATGACACCAAAAATTAAACCGTTGGTAGGTTCAATGTCCGTGCCTGCAGGATGTCCGGAGATGGCATATGTTAAGTTGTCTAATGGATTCCCGCCGGAACCTTCGGCTTGAAAATCAGATATTTCTAGTTCACAGCTGGTTCTATCTGCTATGGGTTGCAATTCTAATTCCGGATAGGCAATACCTAAAATTTCTATTCCATTAATTAGGGGGTTTTCTATATTTTCGAAAAAACGAATTTCTAAAACGCCATCGGTGACCGTTATATTATTTTGAACAAGTCCAGCTTGGCGATGACCAAATTCCGCAGAAATATCGAAATCATCTAAAAGCCGTTCATCTTCTATATTCACACTAAAAACACGTTCGCCAGGATTGGAAGTACCATTGTATAGGTTTGCAAAATACAGGTTTACTATATAATCCCCATTAGGTACGGCAATAGAAAAAATCATAGGATAGGCCGGATCGCTAATACTTCGTTGAATATGCATGACATCGTAATAGGTACTAGCGTCTATATAACTCGGAATGGATGCGTCACGATTTTCGTAAAATACTTCGGTTGAAGAATAAGGGGAGCCAGAAGAAACCGTATACGAATCGCCAGTTGAAGTCGTATTGTCCTCCCAATCTGGACCGCCATCAGTTGCTAAAACCAGCGGGCCGCCAGCATTAATACGTACTAAAGGCGTGTAAATATCTGTTAATTCTCCTGTTAAAGTCATAGAAACAGCCGTGTTAACACCGGAATGAATCACTTCCATATTGGCGGTTTTAACCCCCACGATATTATCGGAAATAAAATCGATTGGAATTTTTACGGAAGAACCAGGATTGATATTAAAAGGTAGGGCTATATCTGAAGAAAACGAAGCTGCATTGGTTCCAACAAAATTTAGAGCTGTTACGCTAATCACATCATCGGTTGGTCCACCTTCATTATTTAAAACAATGTATTTGCTGCGTTGGGAGTTGTTAACCGGTGTTAATCCAAAATCTAAATTCGTTGGGTTTATAGACACGACCCCATTTTGGTTTTCGTAAGCTTCAATAAAATCCCAAGTTGCTGTAAATGGGTTTGGGGTTGTAGCCGATCGGGAGGTAGAAATAATACCAACCGCCATTCCTTTAGCATCTAACGGGTCTAAAAAATCACTTGGTAACAAAATGGTTGGTCCCAGTAAACTTAAAGTTTCCCCATTATTAGTGGAGTAGAAGGGCTGTGCTAATCCCGTGGCAGGATCTACAGAAATATATAAATCTACTGATCCTGAATTTATAATATCAGGTATATCATAAGTCGTATTTAATGTAACTACCCCATTGGATTCTATCAGGAGTTGTAACCCATGAAGCGCATCATTATTTAGCGTTCCATTCATAAACACAAATTTCAGATAGTTATCTTGATCACCTGTACCTATTTGCATACCGTAGGATTGAAAGTCAACAGGGTCATTCTGGCTCCCATTGGAACCAAAATAAGGCGATTCTACTTTGGCGTGAACCGTAAAGGGGTTGGAATTACTATCCACATTTATTCCAAACTGAAAGCCGTAATCTTGATTGTTTAAACCTTCCAAAGCATCCCCTCCAGTAACGGCATCAACAGTTGCTTTTCCGGCAGCACCACCAAAGGACATTTCTTGTTCATTAAATTGATCGAGATAGTCTGTCGTGCCAGAAGGGTCTAACATAAGACCTGTAAAACCCAAGCCAAATAAACCTGTTCCCGGATCGTTATTCCAAAAGGGATAATCTACAGGTAGGTTTGTGGTGGTTCCATTATTGGCATCTAAAGCAAAGGCATCATTGACATCTAGAATGCCATCATTATCATCATCTGGATCATTTAAATCGGAAATACTATCGTTGTCATTATCTTTCGGCTTACTACTTTGCGAACAAATATTAGTGCCATTATCTATTTCATCTTGATTGGTATAACCATCACCATCATTATCCGCTAAGGGATCATAACCTACATCGCCAGGTTGCAGGCAAATTAAATCAGAAGGTTCAAAAACGGTTATGCTGTTGGCACCATAGGTTACGGCCCAAACCGTACCCGGGAAAATGGAATTATCACCTAAAGCAATAACATCTAAAGGAATACTTCCAAAACCATTAAAAGGCACTTCTTGTTCTAAAACCATATCGCCAGCCGCGTTTAATATATACCGATTAATATCGCCATTAAAGGAGGCTGTTAAAATATTTCCTTGCATGGCACCGCCAAAATTAGAAGCTGTATATTCTACAATTCCATTGGTGGAAGCCGCTTTAAAATCTAAAATATTATTTTTAGGGCTGCTTACGGGTTCATCCATGAGGTATTCGCCCTGTTCGGGGTAATCTGGGAAATTTGCAATTGAAAAGGACGAGTTAAAATAGCCTTCTGCACCCACTAATAAATCGCCTACCAAATAGGTGTTGGTTGCTACCCAAGAGCCACTTATTTTTTCATAGGCAATTACATTCGCACGGGATGGAAATGCGCGAATAGGATTTGGGTGTCCCCCGTAATATGTGCCATTCGGATCATTTATAGTTCCAATAAAATGTAGGGGGTCTTTTGAAAACTCACTACCACTCTCATTCATTTCGTTTGTTATATAATGAATGTTTGGGTCATAGGTAATGGTACTTTCATCACCTAAATAGGTATCTGTAGCTATGTCATAAATTCTTGGAACGCCTCCCCAAAGGGCATTAGGCCCATTGTCTGAGGTGTAAATTCTATTATTTTCTGTAACGAGAATATCGTATGCATTTCTATAGCCAGGTGAAAATATTTGAACCGGACCTCCCACTTCTGGGAAGGCCTGATTTAAACTGTTGTTGCCTCCAAATGGATCACCTAAATCAATAAAAGCATCATGCATGGGGTGTCCAGCGGGATAGGGGAAATCCGGATGCGTGTTGTCTATATCTATTCGGGTGGGATCGTTTAAGGTTGGTAAATCATACACGTATTCGGTATTGGTTCTTGGGTCTGTATAAACCGTCATGCCTTCCAATTGTGTTAGATTTACGATAAGGATAGAAGCTGATAAGAAAAACTCTGGGGTTCCTGCAAAATTATTACTAGGTGCACCTTTATTGGTCTGGCCACCTTGAGCCACTAATAAGAAGGTCTCGCCATCTTTTTCAAACATGTCTAAACCATTTATAGCATGATTTTCTTCACAGCGCGGTAAACCTCTTACCAAATCGGTTTTTTCCCAAACACCATTAATTTTCTCAAGCTTGGAAATCATACTAGAATTGGTATCTAAATTGCTATCATTTCCACCTGAACCACCACCTAATAAATAATCTGATGAGGTTACATATAAGATTGGATTTTGAGCTGTCCCCGAAGCAAGAATACCAGTGACTAAACGTTGTTGACTTGGATTAAAAACACCTAAATCGTTATGGTTTGGGATGCCTGTACGGATTTTAGTAATTTCTTCGCTAGCAATTACAGTGTATTGTCCATTTCCTGCGCTGGCATTATCGCGCTCTATGGTATAAGCCCAGATAAGTCCGTTTTGTTGGGAGACATATAAGCGATTATCCGGGCCAAAATCTAATGAGGTTGGGTTTAAAACACCTTCATTGATTAAGCCCGTGGAGCCGAAACTGATAGTTTGAGAATAGCCATTAAAACAGCAAAACGTTATGCTCACTACGATTGCTAGTGCAACAAATCGAACTGTTTTGTTTAAATAAATAAGAGACATCATAATATTTTTTTCGTTTACGTGCTATTAATCGAAAAAAATTAATCAGGAGATACCACTGTAAAAATAGTTATAAGGCTTTAGTTTTTAGCTATAATGCTTTAGTTTTCGTTGAACCTATTTAAATCTTCGTTATAAGTACCTGAAACAAAAAAATCCGAAGGGTTACTTCGGATTTTTCTTATAAATATGATGTAATCAGTTCTTAATCATTCACTAATACCCAATCGCCTTTGGCAATAAGTGGTTCAGCTTGTTTGAATTTTACTGTTTTATTTTCACCACTCATTACGTGTTTGATAGTGACCTTGTCATTACGTCCAATTTTTGGACTATCGCGAACAATTGTTTCTACCACTTCCGGTTGACGTTGTGTGTTTCCTGCCGATCTATTTTGAGCAGAACGTTCATCTAAATTTTGAATTTCTTCTTTTTGAGTTTGAAGATTTTCTTTTTTAGTAGATTGACGTGCTTCTTGGATAGCATCGGTAGTTTCTTGTGGTAATTCACCTTTAAATAAAAATGAAATAACATCTTTATTTACTTTGTTAATCATGCCTTTGAATAACTCAAATGCTTCAAACTTGTAAATTAGCAACGGATCTTTCTGCTCATGTACCGCTAATTGAACGGATTGTTTCAACTCATCCATTTTGCGTAAATGCGTTTTCCACGAATCGTCAACGATGGCTAATGTGATGTTTTTCTCAAAGTCATTGATTAATTGTTTACCATTGGTTTCATAGGCTTTTTCAAGGTCTGTTACCACCTGAATGCTTTTTACGCCATCGGTAAATGGTACTACAATACGCTTAAATTTATCGCGTTGTGTTTCGTATACATTTTTAATAACCGGGAATGCTAATTCAGCATTGCGTTCCATTTTAGAACGGTAATGTTCAAAAGCTGCTTTGTAAATTTTACCCGCTAAATCTTGGACGCTTAATTTGCCAAATTCAGCTTCCGTAACAGGGGAACTCATAGAGAAGTACCGAATCATTTCAAACTCCAAGTTCTTATAATCGTTAGCGGCTTTATTCGTTTCTGCAATACCTTCAGAGGTATCATAAATCATGTTAGCTAAATCCACACGTAAACGCTCACCATGTAAGGCGTGGTGACGACGTTTGTAAACCACTTCACGCTGGGAATTCATCACATCATCATATTCTAATAAACGCTTACGAACACCAAAGTTATTTTCCTCTACTTTTTTCTGTGCACGCTCAATAGATTTTGAAATCATAGAATGCTGAATCACTTCGCCTTCTTCCAATCCCATTCTATCCATCATTTTGGCAATACGTTCACTACCAAAAAGACGCATTAAGTTATCTTCTAATGACACATAAAATTGCGAGCTTCCTGGATCTCCTTGACGACCTGCACGACCACGTAACTGGCGGTCCACACGACGTGAATCATGACGTTCCGTACCTACAATGGCTAAACCACCTGCTTTTTTAACCGCATCAGACAATTTAATATCCGTACCACGACCAGCCATGTTGGTTGCAATTGTAACTTGACCTGGTTGGCCAGCTTCGGCAACAATATCGGCTTCTTTTTTATGAAGTTTCGCGTTTAATACATTGTGAGGTACTTTTCTAATAGAAAGCATTTTACCTAACAACTCACTAATTTCTACATTGGTTGTACCAATAAGCACTGGACGACCCGCTTGCGAGAGCTTGGTAACTTCATCAATAACCGCGTTGTATTTTTCACGTTTGGTTTTATACACTAAATCCTCACGGTCATCACGCGCAATTGGTCTGTTGGTTGGAATTTCAACCACATCTAATTTATATATTTCCCAGAATTCACCTGCTTCGGTAACAGCGGTACCCGTCATACCGGACAGTTTACGATACATTCTGAAATAATTTTGAAGGGTTACTGTTGCAAATGTTTGGGTAGCATCTTCAATTTTTACATTTTCTTTAGCTTCAATGGCTTGGTGTAAACCGTCAGAATAACGACGCCCATCCATGATACGACCCGTTTGCTCATCTACAATCATCACCTTATTGTCCATTACCACATATTGGTTGTCTTTTTCAAACAAGGCATATGCTTTTAGTAATTGGTTTAAGGTGTGAATACGTTCTGACTTAATGCCGTAATCTCTAAATAAATCTTCTTTTAAATTGGCTTCCTCTTCCGATGATAAGTTTTGATTTTCAATTTTAGAAATTTCAATACCTATTTCCGGCATGACGAAGAAATTCGGGTCATCTTCACCCGATAGGAATTCAATTCCTTTATCGGTTAATTCAATTTGATTGTTTTTTTCTTCAATAACGTAGTACAATTCCGCGTCAATTTTTGGCATTTCGCGGTTATTGTCTTGCATGTAATAGTTTTCTGTTTTTTGAAGTAATTGCTTAATCCCTTCTTCACTTAAAAACTTAATTAATGCTTTGTTTTTAGGAATACCTCTGTAGGCACGTAACAATTGAAAACCACCTTCTTTGGTATCACCTTCTGCAATTAATTTTTTAGCTTCTGCTAAAACACCAACTAGGTACTTACGTTGTACCGAAACGATACTATCTACTTTTGGTTTTAATTCTGTAAATTCATGACGATCACCTTGTGGAATAGGTCCTGAAATAATTAATGGTGTTCTAGCATCATCAATTAAAACCGAATCCACCTCATCTACAATGGCGTAGTGGTGTGGGCGTTGCACTAAATCGTCTGGTGCGTGCGCCATATTATCCCGTAAATAATCGAAACCAAATTCGTTATTTGTTCCGTAGGTAATATCTGCTAAATAGGCTTTTTTACGAGCCGCAGAATTGGGTTGGTGGTAATCAATACAGTCCACACGCATGCCGTGGAATTCAAATATTGGTGCCATCCACGCGCTATCACGTTTGGCTAGGTAATCATTTACTGTTACTAAATGCACACCTCTGCCAGCAAGTGCATTTAAATACACCGGCAGTGTAGCTACTAATGTTTTACCTTCACCTGTATGCATTTCGGCAATTTTACCTTGGTGCATAGCAATACCACCTATTAATTGGACATCATAATGAATCATGTCCCAAGTAATTGGTTTCCCGGCAGCATCCCAAGAATTTGCCCAAACGGCTTGATCATCTTCTAGTGTTACATAATCCTTTTCACCGGAAATTTCACGATCGAAGGTATTGGCAGTAACCGGAATGGTTGTATTATGAACAAAACGTTTTGCTGTTTCTTTAACTACAGCAAAGGCTTCTGGAAGGATGTCGTTTAATACATCTTCCGTAACCGTATAAATGGTGTCTTTAATTTTGTCAATTTCTAAATAGATATCTTCCCGTTGATCAATATCCTCTGTTTCGTTTGCTTTTTTAAGAAGGTCTTCAATTTCTGAATTCAGCGGCTTTCTAGCTTCGGCTATTTTTTCTTTAAAGTAAGCTGTTTTAGCCCGTAAATCATCGTGAGATAATTGCTCTAGAGCCGCTTCGTATGTTTTAATTTTTTCAACTATAGGCATGATGGCTTTAACGTCTTGTTTCGACTTATCGCCAACAAATACCTTAAGGACTGAATCTAAAAAACTCATTTGTTAGGTGTTTAGGTTGTATTAGTACTGCATACTAATATTAAATATGTGTTTGCTTTTTTGAAATACAAAAAAACGTTTTTTTGTTCGGTTATTTACGTATTAAAACATAAAAAAAGCCTCTAGGCGAGACTTTTTAAATTTTAATAGTATTAATATTCATCCTCATTCCAGAGGTAATCTTCGTCTGTTGGATAATCCGGCCAGATTTCTTGAATAGACTCATAGGAGTCCCCTTCATCTTCAATAGATTGTAAGTTTTCAACAACTTCTAATGGCGCTCCCGTTCTAATTGAATAGTCAATAAGTTCGTCTTTCGTCGCTGGCCAAGGCGCATCACTTAAATAGGATGCTAATTCTAATGTCCAATACATTTGTAATGTGTTTTAATTTTTGCAAAAATAAATTTTTAGTTTAAATACACAAGAAAAAAATCAATTAATTACACTTTATTTATAAGAACGTGCCTTTAATGGTTTGTTTTAAACCACTTACAGGTTTATGCTGTGTTATTTTGAGATGGTTACTGTTTTTCAGGAATCCACTTCACTTCATCTGCGTTTAAGTCAGAGGACAACTTTCGTGCCAACACAAAAAGATAGTCAGATAAACGGTTTAAATAGGTCATAGCCAAGGGGTCTATTGGGTCGAAATCGTTTAAAGCAGATGCTAAACGTTCCGCACGACGGCATACACAACGTGCTATGTGACAGAATGACACGGTTTGATGACCGCCCGGTAATACAAAATGTGTCATAGGTGGTAAGGCCGTATTCATATTGTCAATTTCTTGTTCGAGGCGTTCAATGTTTTCTTCGGAAATTTTAGGAATATTTAAACGTTCCTTTCCATTTTTTAATATGGCTTTTTCGGGATCGGTAGCTAAAATAGCGCCTACGGTGAAGAGGCGATCTTGAATATGCATGAGCATTTCTTTATAATGGGTGTCGATGTCTTGATCGCGAATGAGTCCTAAATGCGAGTTTAATTCATCAACGGTTCCGTAACTGTCTATACGGATATGGTGCTTGGGAACACGGGTACCACCGAATAATGCGGTTGTACCTTTATCGCCTGTTTTGGTGTAAATTTTCATAGGAATTGTTTGTTATTCAAAGTTAATGGTTCTGTGGGATAAGGCAAAGGAATCTTTTGTGTTTTTGGGAGGTGGCGTTTATGGTTTGTGGTTTAAAGTGAAAAGTGAAAAGTGGAAAGTGAAAAGTGGAAAGTGAAAAGTGAAAATTGAAAAGTGGAAAGTGAAAAGTGGAAAGTGAGGAGTGAGGAGTGAGGAGTGAAAAGGGAAAAGTGAAAAATGA
>NZ_JBLXHU010000017.1:0-71365 GCF_048259285.1 Bizionia sp.
CGTTTCACTTCAGATAGTTGTGTGCCTTCACGTCTGGACGACCAGTGGTTTACCAATACCGAAATCGTTTCGCCTTGCAGCATTCCAGTTACTAAAAGAATATCTCGAGTAAAATCGTCACCACCTTCGGGTCTTTCAAATTGAATGGCATAAATTTCAGAGTGGGTCACTGTAAATTCCGTTGTATTATAAATAAACGCGACATCCATTCCACGCTCATCTTTGGAATTAAAATGAACATAATCATAAGGCGAATTTTTTAAATGTGTTGTATCCAATAAATCCCGAATCACTTTACCGTTTTCCACTTCGGCTAAACCAATAATACTGGGTAAATTGCCAGTTTCAGCAAGGCCAATTTTGGATATAGCCAAGCCAATTTTATTAAGCTTGTTTTGATAGCGTTTTTTGGTCCAACGTCTTTCGGAATTTGGTAAATAATCCCGATCGTGTTTACTGCGGTCATTGTAAATATCAAACAGGTTTTCGGTATTGTAAAAAGCAATAGTAAAGGTGTCAGGAGAAAGTGATTGCTTTAGCTCGTCATTCATTAATTTTCGTATTTGCGTTAAAAGTATTAAATGGGAATTAAAAAACAGTTATTATACTCAAAAACTCATTTTGGTTAAAACCTCAAAGTGCTGAAACCGGACCATTTTACGGGAAAACCGTAACGGTTTTTTAGGTTTTCGATGAACGGCACATGATTCACCAAAAAAGCTTGTTCTAGTCGTTTTTTTTTTTTTAGTAGGTTTGGATTGTTAAGAAATCATTTGGTTAAATACGGATATCTTAATCGGTTATTTCAAGTAGAATTTTATCATTTTTTACTAACTTTAAACCAGTTTAACCTATGAAACAAAACCAAATTGCAAACTATTTAAAATTGGGAATTCTGCTCTTTGGAATTTCATTATTACTAGTTAATTGTCAGAAAGATGACAATTTTCAGAATATTGAAATTAAGGAGGAAGTCGTAATTAGGCCAATAACTGTATCTTCAATTCAAAGAAATCAGATTCTTGAAAACAAAAAAGTTTGGAACAATATTGAAAAGCTGGAAACAGAACTAACGAAATTCAATACTTCCTCTCAAAATAGAACCGTTTATTCTAACGGTAATGGTCTTACTATTAACACTGAATTTGCAACCTTTATTGAATTCGAAAACGGCTACCACTCGTATACTTTTTTAGTTAACAATACACCAGAAGGTGAAGGTTTACGAAACGTTCTATTAAGCCTACAAGAGGACGGAAGTTACAAAGGATTCTTGGTTCATTATAGCATAACTGATCAAGAAATAGAACTTATAGGCAATGGTCAAGCAGTTGATTTTGGAGACCGTTTTACTATGACGGAAATACAGAGTGAATTTAGTGAGCAATTGTTTTCTAAAATACTTTATCAAGATAATTGCACTATTTTGGAGTATGTGCCTGATACATGTTCAGGTCCTGGATCTGGTGGTCATGTTTATGGAGAAGCTTGTTTATTTATAGGAGATGATGATCCTAATACGTTTCCACCTCCTAATTCTGGAGATCTAATAATTACAGATTTAGGGTGTTCTCAAGGTGGTGGTTCGCAACAAGGTGGCTCTCCAAATGATGGTGGATTGCCAGGAGGGAATCCACCAGGTTATAATCCAGGAGATACGAATGACAATCCTCATGGTACTGGAGGAAATACAACTGCACCTACAAGTTGTGGTGGAAGAAAATGTGTGCCTGTTGATACAGATCCCATACCTTCTCAAGTAGAAATAGACCAAAAGAATTGTGATGAACTCAACCGCATTGGAAATTCTACTTATACCGCAAGTGCTTTCAATACTTTAAATAACAATCTTTCTCAAAATACGGAAACAGGATTCTCCCTTGACATCAGACCAAATTTCCCTAATTTCGCACCGATTCCCAAACAATTAATAAGCGACAGTGAAGTAACCGCTGGTCAAAACCCGTTTAGCTTTGCCTTTTTGCATAACCATTTTATTGGTAAATTTGAAATGTTTGGCCATGGTGATATTCACACCTTGTTTAGATACGCTAATAATTTTAACCCAAGCTTATTGCCTAATTATCAATTTGACAACTCCTTGTTTACCATATTCATGACCGTTAGAAACCATACCTATGCTATTAAAATTGAAGATATAGATAAACTAGCTTCAATTCAGCAATATTTTGTTGATGAAAGTGCAGAAGAAATATTTAAAAGACAATTAGATAAGGTTTTCAAAGATGCTAATAGAGATTCCAATGGAAATAGAAGACCAAATCCTGCAGATGCTGACCAAGAGGAACTGGCACAAGCCTTTCTGAAATTTGTAAGCGAAACTAACGATTTTGGTATTGCACTTTATAAAGCGAATACGGACGATATGATAAGCCAAAATGCAACTTGGCAAAAATTAACTTTAGATACCAATGGCAATATAACACCTACTAACTGTAATTAAAATTTAAAAATTATGAAAACAATAATCTATATTATACTCTTATTCACTTTATCAATAGTTTCATGTAAGGCTCAAAGTCCTATAATATCTTTGTATGACGGCTCGGATTATGCTAATACAGCTAATGCCTATTATAAAGATACTGATAATGACTTTGATAGGTTTATTGGAACTTGGGAATATAACAACGGAAGTGAAAAATTAAGAATTATTATTAGAAAAAAAGAACAATATTATTATAATGGTGTAGGCAATATACCAGCCTTTTATGCAGATTATCTATATGGAGAATATCTTTACAAAGATTCTAATGGGAATGAATTAGTTAATACCTTAACAAATATTGATAGTAATCCCACGGATATATCTGAACATTTAATTTTTGGTAATACAATAGATCCGTCTCAATATTTACCGAGTTGTGAAAACTGTGATCCTAATGAACGAAGTATTTTTCTAGCGTTTTATGATCCGGTAAGAGATTATATAAAGTGTGAACTTGTTTTAAGAACTATACCTAATACTCAAAATAGTAACGTTAACGATTTAAAAGCAGTTATAACCGGTAGTTATTCTATAATACCGGAAGGCTCACCAACAAATAGCAGAATACCTTATGGCAAATATGTTATGATAAAACAATAAATAACTTTGAAGCCTCTCATGCATTTGAGAGGCTTTTTTAATTTTAAAAATTACAGTTATCTTACGTTGAATACCAAGTATACATTTTCAAACTATGAAAACACCAATTTATATTATACTCTTATTTATTTTCTCAATAGTTTCTTGTAAGGCGCAAAGTCCAATTATTTCAATTTATGATGATTTGAAGGTTCCTAGACAAGAAAATGCCTATTATAAAGATACTGATAACGATTTCGACAGGTTTATCGGTACTTGGAAATATACCAATGGACAAGAAGAGCTTACTATAATTATAAACAAGAAATTATCGGATTATCATACTAACTATAAGAATATTTCATATTATGAAGATATCATTTATGGTGAATTCCAATATATAGATTCAAATGGAGTAGAACTCGTTAACACGCTTTCAAATATTGATAATACAACTATAGGCGTATCTCAACACCAGATATTTGGTAACAGAATAAATCCATCCCAGTTTCTACCAGGTTGTGAAAACTGTGGTCCTAATGAACGAAGTGTATTTTTGAGTTTTCGGGATCCGTTAAGAGATTATATAAAGTGTGGACTTGTTTTAAGAACTATACCTAATACTCAAAACAGTAACGTTAACGATTTAAAAGCGGTTATAACCGGTAGTTATTCTATAATACCGGAAGGCTCACCAACAGATAGCAGAATACCTTATGGTAAGTATGTCATGATAAAACAATAAGTAACTTTAAAGCCTCTCATGCATTTAAGAGGTTTTTTTATTTTCAACAATTACTGTTATCTTACGTTGAAACCCAAGTCTACATTTTCAAAACATGAAAACAATACTTATAACCTTAGCTTTACTATTAGGAATCAACATTTATAGTCAAAATCCAGCACCTATTCCTAGTGTAACAGAAAATATTTGTAGTGGTTTGACAGGAGAAGATGTGCCCAACTATACATATTTCTCTGATTTAAACGGAACTTTTAATGACTTTATTGGTACTTGGAAATGGGAATATGGGAACCAAATAGTGGTTTTCGAATTAACCAAAGTAACTCAAAAATATTTTCCTGAACACAAAATATTCGAAGACTATATGATTGGTAACTACAGCTATTCGATTGACTCGGGAAATTCATTTATTGTTAATTCAATTATTAGTCCAGTTAACGAGAACCTAAGTGAAAACCCGATGTATACAAGCTGTGTAGAAAATGGCAAATTAATATTTATTTTTAATGACATTGTACTTAATAAAGGTTATTGTTACGCAACTTTTGAATTTTTATCGGGAAATTTAAATCAATTAAATGTAAAAATAGAAAACCCAAAAGAAATTCCTGGAAGATTTGATGGAGAACCTGCATATAATTATAATTTCACGCTACCAACGGAAATAATTGTTAATAAGCAATAAATTATTAATAAACACTATAAATGTAAACAGCCATAAAGAATGAGGTATAACCGCTTCTTTCTTTATGGCTGTTTTTTCATTTCACGCACAAATTTCAGTATTCGCGTTAAAAATATACAAATTAAAGTGATTGCAATTGATTAACTTTGTGCTTTACACAGTTTATGATAGAAAAAATAGACATCACGCACGAACGTGCCGTATTAATTGGCGTCATTACCAAGAGTCAGGACGCAGACAAATCTAAAGAATATTTGGATGAGTTGGAGTTTCTTACCTACACCGCAGGTGGAGAGGTTTTAAAACGCTTTACTCAAAAAATGGATTTGCCAAACCCAAAAACCTTTATTGGAAAAGGTAAAATGGAGGAAGTCCGAAAATTTATTGAAGAAAACGATATTGGAACAGCCATTTTTGATGATGAATTATCCGCTGCTCAAGAACGAAATATTAGTAAAATTTTAGAATGTAAAGTTCTGGATAGAACTAATTTAATACTTGATATTTTTGCCCAACGTGCCCAAACAAGCTATGCTAGAACGCAAGTGGAATTGGCGCAATGTGAATATTTATTGCCACGACTTAAAGGGATGTGGACACACTTGGAACGCCAAAAAGGTGGTATTGGCATGCGCGGACCTGGTGAAACAGAAATTGAAACAGATAGACGTATTGTTCGGGATAAAATAGCCCTCCTTAAAGATAAAATTAAGACCATAGATAAACAAATGGCTGTGCAACGTGGTAATCGTGGTAAAATGGTTCGTGTAGCACTTGTTGGTTACACAAACGTTGGAAAATCTACACTGATGAACACCATTAGTAAAAGTGATGTGTTTGCCGAAAACAAACTATTCGCCACATTAGATACAACGGTTCGGAAAGTGGTCATCCAAAATTTACCATTCCTATTAACCGATACCGTAGGATTTATTAGAAAGCTGCCAACCCAATTGGTAGATAGTTTTAAAAGTACCTTGGATGAGGTTCGCGAAGCCGATTTGTTATTGCACGTCGTGGATATTTCGCACCCTAATTTTGAAGAACATATAGATTCGGTTAATAAAGTATTAGGTGAAATTGATAGTGCTGACAAAGAAACCATTATGGTTTTTAATAAAATAGATGCCTACCAAGCAGAACCATATGACGAAACAGATTTAGAAGTAGAACGTACCGAAGCACATTATTCATTGGAAGAATGGCAAAAAACTTGGATGAATCGGGTTGGTAATAATGCGTTATTTATTTCAGCTTTAAACAAGCAGAATATGAAAGAATTTAAAAAGCGGGTTTATGACGAGGTCCGGGATATTCACGTAACACGTTTTCCTTATAATCACTTTTTATATCCAGATTACGAGGAAGAAGAATAAAACACAATAGAATTTCTACACGAATTTTGCATAAAATTTTGATTCTAACGTTTCTATAATTCATGGAAAAACTAAACGTATTCCTTAAAAAAACTTGGGTAAAATGGTCGCTAATTGTATTGGCTGTTATCATTTTATTCTTTGTATTGCTTTATGCGAGTATTTATTTTGGATTGTTTGGAAAAGTGCCAACACATGCGGAATTAGGAGCTTTAAAACAAGCAGAAGCCACCCAAGTATTAGATCAGGATAAAAAACTAATTGGTAAATTTTATATCTATGATAGGCAGCCGCTCGAATATGAGGAGTTTCCTAAACATTTGATTGATGCGTTGGTAGCAACTGAAGATGTACGCTTTTACGAACATGATGGCGTGGATAATGTAAGTTTACTGCGTGTGTTTATTAAAAATATACTACTTCAAGATAAATCGGCAGGAGGTGGAAGCACCATCACCTTACAGCTAGCTAAAAACTTATATGGCCGGAAAGACTATGCGCTTTTTAGCATGCTCATTAATAAATTTAAGGAATCTATTGTAGCCCAACGTATTGAAGATGTGTATTCCAAACAAGAAATTTTAACGCTTTATTTAAATACGGTTCCGTTTTCAGATAACACCTATGGTATAGAAAGTGCTTCGCAAAAGTTTTTTAATAAATCGGCAGTGCATTTAACTATTCCAGAAGCTGCAACTTTGGTAGGAACCTTAAAGGCAACAACTTATTTTAATCCCAGAAAATCGGTTGAAAGAAGTCAGTCACGACGCAACGTGGTTTTGGACCAAATGGTAAAATATGATTATTTAGAAGCACCTAAAGCCGCCAAACTAAAAACGGATTCTCTTATTATAAAGTATCATTCTTTTAATCATGATTTAGGACTGGCACCCTATTTTAGAGCACAAGTTAAACAAGAATTGCAAGCAGTTATTAAAGAATATAAAAAGCCAAATGGCGACGCGTACAATATTTATAAGGATGGATTAATTGTTTACACCACATTGAACGCTACCATGCAAACTATGGCGGAAGAAGCCATGACGGAGCATCTTAGCAAACTGCAAGTGGCTTACGAAGCATCTTATGGCAAAAATGCACCTTGGACATCCAATAAAAGCGTATTTAAAAAAGCCATACAAAGTTTACCAGAATATCAGCGCTTAAAAAAAACAGGTATTTCAGAAAAAGCCATAGACGATTCGTTATCTGTAAAACGCAACATGGATATATTTTCTTGGAAAGGTGATAGTACTGCAATGCTTTCGGCAAAGGATAGCTTGCAACATTACCTTAAACTCTTAAATACTGGCATGTTATCAATCGACCCAAAAACGGGTGCTATTCAAACTTATATTGGTGGTATTGATTACCGCTACTTTAAGTATGACCACGTGTCTCAAAGTGAACGTCAAGTGGGCTCAACCTTTAAACCATTTGTGTACACAGCAGCTATTGAAAATGGCATGAAACCTTGTTCATATTATTCTGTAGATGCTGTAACTTATACCAACTACAAAAACTGGACACCAACTAATGCTGGTCAAGATCCCAACGAAAAAACGGATATTAATTACAATTTGGAAATGGCGTTGAGCAATTCGGTAAATACCATTGCCGTAAAAGTTTTAAATGATGTTGGTATTTCTATAGTTCAAGAGCAAGTGCAAAAAATGGGTATTACTAAAGAGTTGCCTTCGCAACCGTCATTAGCGTTAGGTGTTGCCGAAATTACTTTGAAGGAATTAGTAGGTGCTTATGCCAGCTTTGTAAACAACAGTTATGGTGTGAAGCCGTATATGATAACCAAAATTGAAGATAAAAACGGTAACGTAATTGTTGATTTTAGACCTGAAATTTTAGAAAAACAAGCGTTTAGCGATTATACCAGACAAGTTTTATTGGAAATGATGAAAGCAACGGTTAATAGTGGAACAGCTTCACGATTGCGAAATACCTATAAACTGAACAACGCCATTGCAGGAAAAACAGGAACGACACAAGATAACAAAGATGGTTGGTTTGTAGCCATAACACCCCAATTAGTAACCATAACGTGGGTTGGGAATGATAATTACAACTTGGGTTTTAAAACCACGGCATTAGGTCAAGGTGCAAACTCGGCTTTACCCATGTTTGCTCATTTTTATCAAAAATTGAACAAGGATTCTAAATGGAACCCGATTACCAAAAGCACTTTTGAAACACCAAGTAATGATGTGTTAAACGATTTGGATTGTAAATTGGAAAAGGAAGATGGTTGGTTGAAAAAACTATTCAAGAGTAAGAAAAAAACCGAAGAATTTAAAGGGGACGAATAGCAAAATGACGTTAAATAAAAAAGCTCCGAAGCGTAACTTCGGAGCTTTTTTATTTTAAAATAATACGTTTGTTTTAGAACGAATAGCTCAAACCAAAGGTATAGTAAACTTGTAAATCATTATCTACATTGTCGAAAGTTGGTTGCGGATCTGTAGGGTCTATAACACCTCCATTGTTAGCCAAACGTACTTCATATTGTTTGTTAGCAAAGTTAACAGCCTCCTGCTTGTTGTCTCTTAAACCAAGCTCAAAACCTAATCCGATGCCTTTCCAAAGCTTATATCCAATAGCGTTAATCCAAGTCCAGTTAGATAGATTAGAATCTTCATAACTCATAAAAGCAGAAAGATTCGAGTTGAAATCTAGTTTTCCAAATGAACGACCATAATTAGCCACTACTTTTGCACCTAAAGACGATTCGAAAATAGCATCATTATCAGCAAATACAAAGTTGTAGTTTAATGGGTGAACCACTACTATTAAATTTTCAAGAGGCGTCCAAGTTACACCAACACCAACGTCTAGATAACCTGGGTCATTAAAGTTGTTGATTAAAGTTGTACGGTATTCAGCAAGCGTAGAAGCTGCTAAATTTTTAGCTATTTTATAACCAAATAGCGAGGTTACGTTAAACACATCATTAGCTTCTCTAAAGCTACTATCATCAGTTGGATCGTCTTTGTCATCAAATTTTACCCAGCTTAAGTTAATATTTCCTGTGTTATACCAGAAATATTTTTCGCGGTCTAATTTGGCATAAGGATTAACTGTAATCGTTATGTTTCCAGAAGCATTGTTAGGTGTTCCTTGGCCATACCAATTGTTAAATTCAGAAAAACTAGCACCAATGGTACCAAAAGCACCAAATTTCCAACCAGGAAAGGCGTCTATTTGTTTCTGTAAATCATCAGCTTCTGCTTGCAACGCATCTGCAGCGGCTTGTTTTTCAGCTTTTTGCTCTTTTAGCTCTTCCTTTGTTTGCGAAAACGAGACTGTCGCAAGCAGCACTAAACCGATAGTAAAGATTCTTTTCATAGGGTTTTATGGATTAATTAGTGATTAATTCTCATACAAAAGTACTATTTTCTTTTAAATAATGGCACACTTGAGCAAGCTTCGCCAAACATTATGGATTTTGCAACCGGTTTTAATTTGTTGGTAATCATGAGATAAGCGTTTACCGGAACCGGTTTTTTAGAGCAGCCTTTAATAATAATAGCTTTGTCTTGAAACTCAGAAACATCTAAATTTGAAATAATTTCTTCATACAAAGTGGTTTCTAATAAGTCCAAATCGCCTAAAACCGTTTTTTGGGAAATAGACGCTAAAGAAATAGTGATAAGCATATAAGCCCAAGCTGGCACAATAGCATCTGTAGAACAATAAATAGCCACATAGGCATCTTGATATTGTTGCCATTCATGATTTTTAACCTGTTCTCTAAAATCCTTTTCACGGAGCACAATTCCTTCCTGCAACCAGTCCTTAATATCTAAAGTCATACGAGACCCTTTTGGGTAATAATCTTCTAAATCAAAGGTAACGAGTTTGCTATTGGCAACGCGATTAATTATTTCTTCTTCCATAATACAAAGTTAAATTATTTATTGATACCCTTCAGCTTGTAGCTGGAAGAGTTGTGCATACAACGCTTGATTAGCCATCAATTGTTCGTGGGTGCCAATTTCTAAAATTTTGCCTTCATCCAAAACCAAAATACGATCCGCTTGTCTGACCGTGCTGAATCTATGGGATATAATAAGGCTTGTTTTCCCCTGGGTTAAGCCAATAAAACGCTTAAAAACATCACTCTCGGCTTTAGCATCTAATGCGGAAGTTGGTTCATCTAAAATCATGACTTCGGCATTTTTCATGTATGCTCTAGCTAAAGCTACTTTTTGCCATTGCCCTCCAGAGAGTTCTTGCCCTTTAGCAAAGCGTTTTCCAAGTTGCTGGTCGTAACCTTTTTTTAATTCTGAAATGACTTCGCTTGCTAAACTTAATTCGGCAGCATGTTTAATTTTTTCTTGATTATCTAGTTCCGCAATATCACCCACGGCAATATTTTCCTTTACAGTGAATTCATACCGGAAGAAATCCTGAAAAATGACTCCAAAAAATTTTTGATAAGCGTCTTTTTTAAAGCGATTAATATTAATACCATCTAATAAAATTTCTCCAGAAGTAGGTTCGTAAAAGCGCAGTAGCAATTTTGTAAGTGTTGTTTTTCCAGCACCATTTTGGCCAACAAAGGCCATTTTTTCGCCAACGGAAATTTTAAAATTCACACCTTTCAAAATGTCATTATCAGAATCTGGATAGGAAAAATGCACATCCCTAAATTCGAAACCTGACATAATTTTTTCAGGAATTGGTTGATCTTCTTTGTGTTTTGGAACAATAGATAAATCAATAAACTCAAAGTAATCTTTTAAATAAAGTGCACTTTCTGTTATCCTTGTAAACTTTGAAAAGAAGTCTTGAAGATTTCGCGTTAATCTGTTAAATGATCCCGATAAAAATGTCAATTCACCTAGCGTGATAACACCAGAAACAACGCGGTAAATTATAAAAATATAAGCGCCATAATAACTTAAGGTTCCTAGAACATTAAATACGAAACCCAAAGCGGAACGTTTTACAGCTAGTTTTTTATTTAATTGAAAATATTCTTCGGAGAGGTTTTTGAAACGATCTACAATAAAATCCGTCAGACCAAAAAGTTTAATTTCTTTTGCTGTTTGATTGTTGGCACCTATAAAACGGAGATAATCTAATTCGCGTCTTTCGGCTGTCCAACCTCTAGCTAATGAGTATTGCTGCTGACTAAACCAAATTTCATTAATAAAAGAAGGAATAATACTGAGTACTAGTAAAATTATTAAATAAGGTTCAAAATATATTAATCCAGCAACCAGTGTGGCTATGGATATAAGACTTTGTATTTCGCCCAAGGCATTGGACATAAGCCCAACGCGTCCTGCCGTTTGCGTTCTGGCGCGTTCCAACTTATCATAAAATTCAGAATCTTCTAAAAGACTAATATCTATTTGATTTGTCTTTTTTATAATGGTTACAGATGAATTAATGGCGTAGGCATCTCCCAGTAAACTATCTGTAAGTGAAATGGCGCGGCTTACTAAATCTGAAAGAACTATTAAAGCAAACTCGAGACCAACAAAGGTCCAAAGTCTTGTGAAATTGGTTACGTCGCTACCAGATTGAAGGATAATTTCATCAATAATAATCTTACCAACCCAAAGAATTATTACAGGCAAAAAAGCCCCAATTAATCGGCAAATGGCAGATAAAAGGAATCGTTTTTTATTCGTTTTCCAAATTTCTTTAAAAAACCGCGGAATATATATTAAGGCACTAAATGACTTTCTTAAACTTGTTCTTTCTTTGTCTTTTAATGATTTAAGTCTAGATCTTGCCATGCGTTAGGTTAAGGGATCAAGATTGAAGGTTCAAGATTCCAGATTTAAAAATATAGTTTTAGGTGCCTAAAAATGATTTAAACAATCAAAAGAAAAGTATAAGGCGAAAGTGCTGTTTACAGCATGCCTAATTCTAATTTGGCTTCTTCACTCATTAATTCTTGGCTCCAAGGTGGATCAAATGTAATTTCAACTTCGGCAGATTTTACACTGTCAATGGATTTTACTTTCTCTTCAACCTCTAAAGGCAATGTTTCAGCTACCGGACAATTTGGCGTTGTTAAGGTCATTAGGATTTTAACATCGCAATCTTCATTAACGAATACATCGTAAATTAATCCTAATTCGTAAATATCGACAGGGATTTCTGGATCGAATATGGTTTTAATAACGCGAACTATTTGTTCGCCTAATGCAGTTGTATCTATTGTTTCACTCATCTTTTTTGTTGTTAAGTTGATTGCTTACTATGATTTGTCGTTTAAACAAATCAACTATTACAGTTTAAATTAATTAAGCTGTGTTTGATACGCTATGGCGTACATTTTTAACTGTTTTATCATACTTACTAAACCGTTGGCGCGCGTTGGTGATAAATGGTCTTTCAAGCCAATATCATCAATAAAAGCTGTATTTGCGTCTATTATATCTTTTGGTGCTTGATTTGAAAATGCACGAATTAGAATAGCAATAATACCTTTGGTGATAATAGCATCACTATCTGCTGTGAAAACAATTTTATTATCTACCAAATCTGCATGCACCCAAACTTTACTTTGACACCCTGATATAAGGTTGTCGTCGGTTTTATATTGTGCATCAATTAAAGGTAAATCTTTCCCTAAATCAATCATGTATTGATAGCGTTCCTCCCAATCCTCAAACATAGAGAATTCGTCTATAATTTCGTTTTGTATGTCTTCAATTTCCATCGTCATAATTTTATACAAAAATACAATAAGTAAAGCAGCTATTCAATTATTTACTGCTTTTCAGTATGGGTAATTAATTCTGAAACTAGTGCTTCAATGGTTTTTGGAGGGTTGCCAGCATCAAAAGTTGGCGTACGGTAGTTTGAGCCATTTTTCGTGATTTTTAAAGTGGCTCCAGCTGCACCATCATACTGATGTGCTTTGGAAGGTGGCTCCAACGTTTCAAGCGCCTCTAAATTTAAATCGGCAATTTTGTTGTTAAGTGCCGTTATTTCGGTTTCTGAAAGCGATTTAATTTGCATTTTAGAAGTTCGGTCTTTTTGAAATGATATACTTTTATTTTCATAAGTAATCATTAAATAATAACCACGAGAAACTGCCATATATTCTACCTGATATTCTTTTTGATCACTCATTTTTTCGGTGTTTGAAGTTTCTGATTTATTCATGGTTATTAAAACGGCTCCTTCTTTATTATAAAAAGAAATTACACCGTTATTTTCTGAAAAACGAATGGTTTCATGTAATGCTTTTAGAACGTGTTGTTCAATTTTATTTGCTTCTGGACGACACATTTTTCGCGTGCTTGCTAATGGTCCAAATTCCAAACCAGAACCCGTAGATGAATAACTGCCGGAAAACTGATTGCAACCTGAAAAACCTGCAACCATATTAGTTTCTAGGTTAAACATAATGTTTAGATTTTCATCAATTAAGGCGTTTTCTCCCACAGCTATAATACTATAATTACCGGATAAAGGTGTTTGTTTATTCATAGCAGAGGCGTTTTTACTATTCCCACAGGAAACTATAAAAAGGCAGGTGAAAAGTAAGCTGATATATTTCATAATGGTTGTTTTTTATATCTTTATTACAAAAAGAAAGCCAAACTAGTCAATTGCTGTAGTTGATTTCTCTAAAATTTCGACCAAGGTATATTTAATGCTAGAGGCGTCTGCAGGTGGATTAGCCATGGTTTCTTTAGAGACGCTTAATTTATAATAATAACCAGTTTCGAAAGTGAAACCTTCTATTTGTCCATAATAAAATGTCCAATCGTCTTGACTGTTAAATTTTATCTGCATACATTTTTGCGGGCTTACACCAACACAATCTACTTGCTCATTGGCAATATACATGGTTGTGGCATCTGTATGGCTGCAAGAAAATGTGATTAAAACAATAAGCCCAAATAGTACGTTTTCTAATTTCATAGCTTCGGATATTTATGATAACATCATTTGTGCTTTTTTAACACCTGTAATTAAAGCATCTACTTCAGCTTTTGTGTTGTAAAAAGCAAAGGATGCTCTAACTGTTCCGGGAATATTATAAAAGTTCATAATAGGTTGCGCACAATGGTGACCAGTACGAACAGCAATACCCATTTTATCTAAAAGTGTACCAATATCATAAGGATGGATTCCTTCCAAATTAAAGGAAATAACTGACGTTTTATTTTTGGCAGTTCCATAAATTTTTAGGCCTTCTATTTTTAATAGTTCGGTTGTTGCATATTCTAACAATTCATGTTCATATTTTGCAATAGCATTAAAACCAATGTTGTTCATATAATCAATGGCTGCTCCAAAAGCAATACCACCACAAATATTAGGTGTTCCGGCTTCAAATTTATGCGGCAAATCTGCATAGGTTGTTTTTTCAAACGTTACTTCGGCAATCATTTCACCACCACCTTGATAAGGAGGTAATTTGTTAAGCCAATCTTCTTTTCCATATAAAAAACCAACGCCTGTTGGTCCGCACATTTTATGAGCTGAAGCTACATAGAAATCAACATCCAAGGCTTGCATATCAGCTTTTATATGTGGGCAAGCTTGTGCGCCATCTACTAAAACGGCTGCACCAACTTGATGTGCTTTTCTAATAATTTCTTCTATTGGATTGATGGTTCCTAATGCATTTGAAATGTGATTTACAAATACAAGTTTGGTGTTTTTAGACAGCAACGTACCATAATCATCCATAATTAATTCGCCAGCCATATTCATAGGAATTACCTTTAAAGTGGCTCCTGTTTTTTCGCATAACATTTGCCATGGCACAATATTACTATGATGTTCTAATGCTGAAACTATAATTTCATCGTCTTTTTTTAAAAGTGATGAAAAACCATTGGCAACCAAATTAATACCATGTGTTGTTCCAGCAGTCATGATAATTTCATGGGCATGTTTGGCATTAAAATGTTTTTGAATGGTGTGTCTTCCTGCTTCGTATTTATCGGTAGCTTCTTGACTTAAGGAGTGAACGCCTCTGTGGATATTAGCGTTGTAATTGCTGTAATAGTCTACAATAACATCAATAACCTGTTGCGGTGTTTGTGATGTGGCGGCATTATCTAAGTACACTAACGGTTTACCATTTACTTGCCTTTGAAGAATGGGGAAATCTTGTCTAATTTTTTCTACGTTAAACATAGTTTTGTTTTAAATAGCCCCGATAGTAGCGGTATCCTTTTTGCGTTTTTTAACAAAAAGATTTAGCGGATAGCGGGAAATAGCTTCAAAAAAAATAGGTATTTCCCACTACTCGTAATTTTAGATTTTAATTTAACTACAAATCGAAACCAATATTTACGCCTAATTTATTGGCAATAATTTTGGTAATACGTTCCTTTATTTCAGGGACTTTTACCGAGCTCATTACGTTATTACTAAAAGCAAACATAAGTAATGCTTTAGCTTCCTTTTCGGGAATTCCACGAGAACGCATGTAAAACATAGCGCTTTCATCCAATTGTCCAATGGTACAACCGTGTGAGCATTTAACATCGTCAGCAAAAATCTCTAATTGTGGCTTGGTATTGATACTAGCTTTATCGCTCACTAGAATGTTGTTGTTGGCCTGAAACGCATTGGTTTTCTGCGCTTCTTTGTCCACAAGTACTTTTCCATTAAAAACGCCGGTTGAACTATCTGCAAAAATACCTTTATAATCTTGGTGACTTTCGCAATTTGGTTCAATATGATGCACCAAAGTGTTGTGATCTACATGTTGCTTATTGCCAATAATTGTAATGCCCTTTAATGTAGAATCAATACGTTCCCCGTTTTGATAAAAATTCAGATTGTTACGCGTTAATTTTCCGCCAAACGAAAAGGTGTGTACAGAGGCATGACTTTCGCGCTTCTGATTAATGAAAGTGCTATCAATTAATGATGCATGCTCATTGTCATTTTGAATTTTATAATAATCAACAATTGCACGTTTGTTGGCGTAGATTTCCGTTACGCTATTGGTTAAAACAGGATTTTCTGTTAAACTTTGATGGCGCTCGATAATTTGCACATGCGAATTTTCATCCACCACAATTAAATTTCGAGGCTGTAACATTAAAGCCGATTCGTTTCCGGTAGCAAAATGGATAATTTGGATAGGTTTTGCAACCAATTTATTTTTTGGAATATGAATATAAGCACCTTCTTGTGAAAAAGCGGTATTTAAAGAAGTAACACTATCTTTAGTTGCTATTTTATTGAAATAGTTTTCAATAATTAAGCGGTATTTAGGCTTGTTTAAAGCTGATGACATGAGACAAACATCAATACCTTCGTGGGTAGTTTCTGATAAATACGACGAATATTTTCCGTCCACAAATACAATTTTATAGGTATCAATATCATGGATAAAATATTTTTTAACATCCTGATAATCTAATGCATTTTCCTGTTTTGGAAATACACTATAATCATGTTTTAAGACACTTTTTAAAGAGGTGTACTTCCAAGCCTCATCCTTTTTGCCAGGGAATCCGTTCGTTTCGAATGTTTTTATTGCTTCGCTTCTAATATCATGCACTGGTGAATCGATATCAAGTCGATCTTCCAATACCATAAATGAGGATACTAATTTATCTTTTAATTCCATGTAATTCAGTTTTCAGATTTCTATTTCGTGTTCAAATAATCCTGAACTTACTAAAGAAAGCTGTTTGCTATTTTATAAATGTAAAGCGTTTTAATTGGCGTGATCAGTTGGAGTAAGCATTAGCAAACTGCGACTGAACACTACAAACTAATTTATGCGTTTACTTCTTCTTTAATCCAGTCGTAACCTTTTTCTTCAAGCTCATGGGCTAACTCTTTTCCACCTGTTTTTACAATGCGGCCTTCGTGTAATACATGAACAAAATCTGGAACAATATGATCCAATAAACGTTGGTAATGCGTAATAACTATTACGGCATTATCCTTGCTCTTAAGCTTGTTTACACCATTAGCTACAATACGTAAGGCGTCAATATCTAATCCTGAATCGGTTTCATCTAAAATAGCCAATTTAGGTTCCAGCATTGCCATTTGAAAAATTTCGTTACGTTTTTTCTCACCACCAGAAAACCCTTCGTTTAATGAACGTGATAAAAATTTTCTATCAATTTCTAGCATTTCTGCTTTCTCACGAATTAATTTCAGCATGTCTTTGGCAGGCATATCTTCAAGGCTTTTAGCTTTACGTGTTTCATTAATGGCTGTTTTAATGAAATTGGTAACGGAAACACCTGGAATTTCAACAGGGTATTGAAAGGATAAGAAAATACCTTTATGTGCGCGCTCTTCAGCGGCTAAATCATCAATGACAGCATCTCCTAAAGAAATGGTGCCATCTGTTACTTCGTATTCTTCTTTTCCTGCAATTACCGAAGCTAGTGTACTTTTACCAGATCCGTTAGGACCCATAATAGCGTGAACTTCACCTGGGTTTACTTCTAAATTGATGCCTCTTAAAATGGCTTTATCGTTAACACTTGCGTGTAAATTTGTTATTTTTAACATGTTATTTGGATTCCAATTTTACTACATTATTGGTTTCAGGGTTTGAAGCTGAAACGCTTAAAATTTCTTTTATTTCTACACGAAAAGGCCAGCCTTCTTCGTTTTCTGGTTTTGGTACTATTTTTCCACGTATGGAAACTGTGGCGTAATCTGTTGGTTCTTTTTTATAGGCTTCTGCCATTTTATTAAGTTCCATCATTTTATCGTCCATAATAACGCCATAAACTTCACGATGCGTTTGTAATACGGCTGCATCTGAATAGTAAACAAATTCACCTTTTAATAAGGTTAGTCCATCGCTTTGTTTTTTGGTACGATTGGGGCTATCCATATCAATAGATTCTGTTTCTATAGTGGTTTCTGCGGTTTTACTATCATTTTTACAACTGATAAAAACAATAGATATTATTAAAAGTGTGGCTAGTTTTTTCATAAAATATCACTAAAAAGATTGATTATTTGATTTTATCCCACGGAACCTTCTAAACTAATTTCCAATAGTTTTTGAGCTTCTACAGCAAATTCCATTGGGAGTTTATTTAATACCTCTTTACTAAACCCATTTACTATAAGTGCAATGGCTTTTTCAGTATCTATACCACGTTGGTTGCAATAAAATATTTGGTCTTCACCAATTTTACTCGTGGTTGCTTCGTGTTCTATAATGGCCGTTTTATTTTTAGCTTCAATGTATGGGAAGGTGTGTGCGCCACATTCATTACCCATTAATAAACTATCACATTGTGAAAAATTTCGTGCATTTTCTGCTCGGGAGCTAATTTGAACTAATCCTCTATATGAGTTTTGTGAATTTCCAGCAGAAATACCTTTGGAAATAATGGTGGATTTGGTATTCTTTCCTAAATGAATCATCTTGGTTCCCGTATCTGCTTGTTGATGGTTATTTGTTACTGCTATTGAGTAAAATTCACCTACAGAATTATCACCTTTTAAAATACAACTTGGATACTTCCACGTTACAGCCGATCCTGTTTCTACCTGTGTCCAAGATATTTTAGCATTTTTCTGGCAAATTCCACGTTTGGTTACAAAGTTAAAAACACCGCCTTTGCCTTCCGCATTTCCTGGATACCAGTTTTGTACGGTTGAATATTTTATTTCGGCATCATCCAATGCAATAAGTTCTACAACGGCTGCGTGAAGTTGGTTTTCATCACGACTTGGAGCTGTACACCCTTCTAAGTAACTTACATAACTGCCTTCGTCTGCAATAACTAAGGTTCTTTCAAACTGACCAGTTCCTGCTTGGTTAATTCTGAAATAGGTTGATAATTCCATTGGACAACGAACGCCTTTTGGAATATAACAGAAAGAACCATCACTAAATACGGCTGAATTTAAAGCGGCATAAAAATTATCTTTTTGTGGAACAACGGTTCCTAAATATTTTTTGACTAATTCTGGATGCTTTTGAATGGCTTCCGAAATACTCATAAAAATAATACCTTTTTCACCTAAAGTTTTCTTGAAGGTTGTTGCTACTGAAACCGAATCCACAACAACATCCATGGCCACGTTGGCTAATTTTTTTTGCTCATCGATAGATATGCCTAATTTTTTAAAGGTTTCCAGTAATTCTGGATCCACTTCATCTAAACTGTCATATTTAGGCTTGCTATTAGGAGCAGAATAGTAGGAGATGGCTTGAAAATCGGGTTTCTGGTAATGAACGTTTGCCCATTCAGGTTCTATCATGTCTTGCCAAACGCGAAAGGCTTCTAAACGCCATTCCGTCATCCATTCCGGCTCTTCTTTTCGTTTTGAAATAGCACGAACAACATCTTCATTCAAACCAACAGGAAATGTATCGGATTGGATATCTGTGTAGAAACCGTATTCGTATTCCTTGGTTTTTAATTCTTCTCTTAAATCGTCCTCTGTATATTTACTCATGTGTATTTTCTTTTTTAGTCCTTCCATTTGGGAAGGTTAGGATGGGATTATTATAATGAAAAACTTTCACCACAACCACACGTTCTATTTGCATTGGGATTATTAAAAACAAAACCAGTACCATTCAATCCGCCAGAATATTCTAGGGTGGTTCCAATGAGGTATAAAAAGCTTTTTTTATCAATAATGATTTTTACACCATTATCTTCAAAAACTTTATCGCCATCAACCTGGTCTTTGTCAAATTTTAAATCGTAAGATAAACCAGAGCAGCCGCCGCTTTTTACACCAACACGTACATAGTCGGTTACCGCATTATAGCCATCTTCAGTCATTAATTCAACGACCTTCTTTTTTGCTGTTTCAGATACTTTTATCATAGTCTTAATTAGATTTACTCTAAATAGTATGCAAATATACAATATATGTCATGGATTACCATATAACCTAACATGATATTAACAGATGGAAGCATAGATAAAAATTATGCGAAATTATCTTTAATTTCTAGTGGATAATCTTGAAAAAAATATACGATTTAAACAGCAGTTCCTGTCGGCTGTTAATTTTGAAATGCTGGATTATTAATAAAGGAAGGGTCTGATAAAGTCAGTAAAAAAGCCTTTAAATCGGCTTTGTCTTGAGTAGAAAGCTGCACACCACCTTGTGCTACTTTTTTCATCAACGGATCAATGGTTGGTGAATTTTGTAAGCCTTCACTATAATGATTAATAACATCATCCAAGGTTGCAAAACGACCATCGTGCATAAATGGCGCGGTAAATGCTAAATTACGTAAGGAAGGCGATTTGAATTTGCCATTGTCAGCGGGATCTCCTGTTACGGCTCCAAGTCCCAAATCGGTAATTGTGGCATCCAAACCGTTATTATGAAACATATTATCGGTCCATAACGGGTTGTTGGGATTGCCATGACAGTGAAAGCAATCGCCTCGGGTTTCATCCATAAAAACATTTAAACCGTTGGTTTCTTGAGGTGTTAACGTAGCCTCACCTAGCAAATATTTGTCAAATTTTGAATTGGCCGAAATGAGTGTGCGCTCAAATTGCGCTAAAGCCTTGGTAGCTTTTTCTTTGGTAATCACGCCTTCACCGAATGCATTATTAAATAGATTTGGATATTCAGGATGTTGTTGTAATCTTGTAACAACGGTTTCCCATGTATTATGCATTTCTACGGGATCCTCTACAGGAACTAACGCTTGGTGTTCCAAACTGAAAACGCGACCATCCCAAAAGAATTGTTCGTCATAATTCCAAGCTAAATTAAAGAGTGGCATGGAATTTCTGTTCCCAAGAATACCGTCAATACCTGTGCTAAATTGAGAATTATCTGAAAAGGCATTTTGTGGGCTATGGCACGTTGCACATGCTTGTGTGTTATTAGCGGACAGTAAGGGGTCAAAAAATAATTTTTTACCAAGAGCAACACCCTCCACAGTTTGCGGATTATCAATGGGAATTACAGGGTTGATTATAAATTGCGCAAATAATGGTGGAATAGCCAAAGGTTGGGCCGTTGGCTTATTAACATATTCGTCTGAATCATCTTTACTACAAGACGTAATAAAAATACAGAAAATTAAAAGTGTGTATGTTAATGCTGTTTTCATTTACAATATTTTACTGCGTGATGTTTCCAATAGAAAACACGGTATTGACATTGGCTTGCATCATTTTTTGCGCATCGTAATTTGGCATTAATGAGGTGTCAAGAACATTTAAATCCCAAGTATTTGGGTTTTTGAAAAATTCAGCAATATTCATTTTTATCTCAATGGTAGCATTATTTGTAATTGTGATTGGTGTTGGTAGCATTATTTCGGCAAAATTTTGCTCAAAAACATCTGCGCTTACACGTGCTGTGCCATTGTGAAAATTATATGGCATTGGTGTTGTGTTTACATTATACATGCCATCTAGCTGCATAAAGTGATAACCGCCACCTAGCATTTCTGGCCAATTCCAAGATGCACTATTTAAGTCGGGATAAGCACCATCCATATTATCTGTTTCATTAAAACCCCAAATAAATTTTAAGGTGTAAGTTCCAATTGGAATTATGTTGTTGTCAGGTGAAAAATTATAGGTTGTTTCATTGGATAAATCAGTAAATTTATACCCATTGAAACTATAAATATCGCCGTTTTGATTTGTTAGTTCAAATCGTGAAACCAGATAGCGCAAACTTGTCATATTCATAATTTCACCATGCGCGTTTGTCACGGTTTCAGTTTGAATATTGCTACTATTTATAGCCGTAGCATCCCAATTATGGGTAAAATTAAATGTAATTGCAGCCTTGGTTTGGACAGGCGTTAGGAGATCGTCATTATCTTCACCACAGGAAAAAATAACAAAAGTTAACATTAATATTGAAATTGCTTTTTTCATTTTGTTCTTATTATTAATAAGTCTGTAAAACCTTTATTTTCTAGAATATCACCATCTGAACTACTAGATTTCCCAACACCAATTATGGTGTTATCTTCTAACTCTATTGCGCTTAGACAAAAATCAATAGCAGAACCACCAATGGAATTTTGCTTGATAATGGAGCCATTGGCATCAATTTTTAATAACCAAGCATCATTTTGTCCCTTATTGCTGGACAAATTCCCGTCGGCACTTCTAGAACTCCCTGATATTATAAAGTTTGAATTAGTTGCTTTAGCAATGGATAATCCAGCATCAAAATCACTTCCACCAAACGTTTTTTCCCAAATAATATTTCCGGAAGGTGATATTTTTATAAGCCATAAATCTGCAGCACCTAAATTATTTGAAATATGAATATCACTACTGCGTGTGTCTCCAATAATGAGAAAATTACCATCTCCAGAATCCACTATACTGCGCGCTTCATCTATTTGAGTGCCACCAAAATTTTCTTCCCAGATTATGGTTCCTGAATTAGATATTTTCACCACCCAAAAATCATAATCACCTATATTATTAGCAATGTCAACATCATCACTATCAGAGGATCCAACAATTATGAAATCACCTTCAGTGGTTTGAATGGCATCAAACGGGGAATCGGTAAAGCTTCCGCCATAGTATTTGCTCCATTCAATGGTGCCTTCACTGTTCAATTTTAAAGCCCAATAATCACCACCTGCGTGTTTAAAACTGGCGTTTTTAGTATTTCCTGCGCCTCCAGAAGCTGTAACATCTAAAATACCTGTTATAAAAAACCCGCCATCTTGTGTTATTAAAATGGATTTGCCACGGTCAGCTCCTAAATAGCCATAGGAATGTTGCCATAATAAATTTCCGTTAGAATCTAGTTTTGCCAACCAGTAATCTTGTGCGCCTGCATTGCTGGTTACATCGCCATCATTACTATCACTATAACCTAAAACGGCAAAACCGCCATCTGATGTCTGAACTATATCTTCACCGCGATCATCACCCGATCCACCATAAGTTTTGGACCATTGTATGTCATGATTCGCATTAAATTTTAGCACCCAATAATCATAACTTTCATTAGTCTTATCGGCAATATCGCCATCCGAACTTTGAGTAAATCCTAAAATAGCATAGCCGCCATCCATAGTTTTGATTATGGATTGACCACTTTCATTTTTAGATCCACCTAATGTTGTTACGGTTATGGTGGAGTCCACAGCAGAAGCTGGGGTTGTATCATTATCTGATGAGCAACCCAATATGAATAGTGTCGTTAATAAACTTAATATTTTTAGTTTCAAGGTGAATTTAATTTTGCTTTCTTACTATAAATAAGCCACCTTCAATATCGCTAATAATAATATTACCACTAGCAAAATAAGGGTATACGTTCCAGGCACCATGGAAACTAGTGCTATTATTCGCTGGATAAGAATCAAAGAAGCCAACTTCGGTCATGGTGCTATTACCAATTCCGGAAATATCTACAAATCGAACGCCTGCTGTGTAATTAGCAATATAAAATGTATCGCCCTTTACATAGCCATTATGGTCAATTGCAGCTGTTGGTCCATAATAATCCATGTGAAACAACGGGTTGTCTAAATCTGTAAAATCAAAGACAATGGTTCGCGTATTACCACCAAAACTTTGTTCGTCAGTTTCATCTCCTAAAATGAAATATTGTAAATCATCCGTAAACCAACCTTGATGAGTATAGCCTATATTGGTATAGTCAATACTAGAAATAATTTGAGGATTTGCTTTGTCTGTTACATTTACTATTACAACTTCAGTTTCATTGCTTCCAATTAAAATTTCTTGACCGTTATAATCGGCATCTGGACCATTGTAGTTTAGAACTTGTGCATCATGAGAATATCCAAAAAAGCCACCTTCTTCAACTGGGCTTAACGGATTCTGAATATTAATGAATAAAGGGCCTCCCGCATAGGTTCCACTTCGGCTAGTTCCTACAATGTAGGCATAACCAGAATCTTCATTAATAACAATATTATGAGCACTTCCAAAACCTGTATAATGGGTATCAGCTGTAAACGTTTCTGGCGGATTTGGCACATTACGCAATCGACCTAAATCAAAAACTTGCATACCATAACCACTAGCTTCACTAACAATAAAAGCGTAATCATTATACACTTTAACATCGCGCCAAATATTGCCTCTGTCACCAGGATTAGCAGAAGCTAAACGGCCTAAAAACATAGGGTTTATCGGGTCTGTAACATCCACAAATGCTGTTCCTTGTGTGGTGCCAACAAGTGCATATTCCTTACCTGTTGTGCTATCTGTCCAGCCCCAAGAATCGTTACCCTCGGCATTAGGTTCACCGATAATGTTAACGGGAATATGACTCATTAAGTCATAGCCATTACATGGGTAAGGTCCAGCTATACCATTTTCACAAGGAAATAATGGCGTAGTAGCAGGGGTGTCTTGACAGGCGTTTCCAATACCATCATTGTCATCATCCTCCTGATTTGGATTGGCTATAGTTGGACAGTTATCCTCACTGTCTGGAATACCATCGTTATCTGTGTCTATGATGATAATATCTTCACAGGCATCACCAATTCCATTGTTATTGGCGTCTTCTTGATTTGGATTTGATAATTCAGGACAATTATCTTCATTGTCGGGAATACCGTCGTTATCGGTATCTACAACAACAATTGGTTCTACAGGTTCATCATCACATGCTTGTAGCGTTGAGAAAACAATAACGCAAATAAATAAGAGTTTGATAGTTAGGGGGAATTTAAAAAGGTGTTTCATAGGTTTTTTTGTTGCGGCTTAAAGGGTATTATACACCGCATTGAATTTTAATTATAAACGATTTTCGTGCAATTTTATTGCCTTGATTAAGACTGGATATTAAATTAAAACATGAATTATATGTCATATTTTAAATTAACTTGGACTTTACAAGGTTTCATTGTTTAATCTGAACAAAATTAACGGATTATTTAGTAAAACAGGTGGCATTAAGCTTTTTTTTGTGTTAAAAATGAATTTAGTGTTTAGTCATGATCTTATTTTTTTAGATGAACATGGCTACAAATAACTCCAAGCTTCTTATTTTTGCATTATGATAGAAGATAAAAATCAACAACGCACCCAATTAGAGAATTTAGGCGAATTTGCTCTAATAGATCATTTGACATCGAATTTTAAAATTACTCAAAAATCAACTATAAAAAGTATAGGTGATGATGCGGCTGTTTTAGATTTTGGTAAAAACCAAGTCGTTGTTTCTACCGATTTATTAGTGGAAGGCGTGCACTTCGATTTAAGTTATATGCCTCTGAAACATTTAGGTTACAAAGCCATTATGGTAAATTTATCGGATATTTATGCTATGAATGCTATGGCAACACAAGTCACAGTTTCCATTGCGGTTTCTAATAGATTTCCGCTAGAAGCCTTGGAAGAGTTATATGAAGGCATTCATACAGCAGCCAATATATACGGTGTGGATGTAGTTGGTGGTGATACGACTTCCTCGACGTCTGGATTATTAATTTCCGTTACCGCAATTGGGGAAGTTGCTAAAGGTGAAGCCGTTTACAGAAGTGGTGCTAAACCGAATGATTTATTAGTGGTTTCAGGAGATTTGGGTGGTGCTTATATGGGATTACAAATTTTAGAACGCGAGAAAGCCGTGTTTAAAGTGAATCCAAACAGTCAGCCTGACTTAGACCAATATACCTATATTGTTGAAAGGCAATTAAAGCCAGAAGCGCGTAAAGATATTATTACATTATTGAAAGAATTGGAGGTGAAACCAACGTCTATGATTGATATTAGTGATGGATTATCATCTGAAATATTACACTTATGTAAACACAGCGCGGTAGGTTGCGATTTATATGAGGATAAAATCCCTCTAGATCCTCAAGTAATTTCTACCTGCGAAGAATTTAATATAGATAGCACAACTGTTGCTTTAAATGGAGGTGAAGACTATGAATTATTATTCACCATTGCGCAAGAAGATTTCCCTAAAATACAAGCAAATCCTAATTTTAGTGTTATAGGTTTTATGCAAGAAGCTAGCGCTGGCATGCATTTAGTTACGCGTGCTGAAACTAAAATTCCATTAAAAGCTCAAGGTTGGAAGAGTTTTAATGACGAATAAGCCGTTTTGCAATTAACCCGTAACTCGTAGTGTATTGTCTGTGTAGCTGTTAGAGGCTAAGCGCAAAGCGCGACGTGAATACATTTGCTCTAGGATACTGTTTATTTCCATAAATTTTGGGGTCAGTTCCGTAAGCTTACCATTTCCATTAGTGGTGGCTTGCTTTTTACAATGCTTACATTGGTACTCTTTAACGTGTAAAGTTACTTTTCGCGAAACGTGAAAATCATGACCAAAAATATTGCAATATAATTTCGGTATGAAAGCGATTTTTTGATTAGTAGGTTTCATTCTTTTTGGTTTTGGGTTCCATAAAGCTATCAAAAAAAACACTTTAACCGTTAAAATCAATAATTATTCGATGAAATGCACAATTTCATGTAGGAATAAACCTTCATTTTCAATATAACTCATGTGTCCATCAGGAAAAATGACAAAATTAGTATTTGTCTCTTCGGCTTCCTTTACAAGATCATCACATGGAATAACCGTATCATTACGACCAATAATTAGTAATTTAGGAAATATAGCTGTTTTGAGAATATCAGTTCGGTCAGCTCTAATTTTCATGCCTTCCAAAGCGGCTATTATACCTTGTTGCTGTGTTTTTAGTGCTTCTTTTTTGACATGAGAAATTTCGTCAGTAAGTAAAGACTGGTTTTTTAAAGCGAATAAATTAGTAACAGCCATACTAACAAAAGCTCTGTGGTTTTGCTTAACCGCTTTTACAGCACGTGTTCTATTTATTTTTCGTTCAGGACTATCTGCCTTTGCCGTACTATTCGCTAAACATAATCGCAATATCATAGTGGGGAATTTTTCAGCGAAAGCTAGTGCCACATAGCCACCCATGGAATGACCAATAAAAATACTTTTATCAATTTTTAAATGAACTAAAACCGCATGAATCATTTCTGCCATCAGTTCCATGCTATGAATATATCCCAAACAACCCGTTTTACCATGTCCTAATAAATCAATGGCAATTACCCGATTGGTCTGGATAAGTTCAAGTGTTAAGCGTTCCCACATCGTGCTGTTTTCTAAAAAGCCATGAAGCAAAACGATTGGTGTTCCTTTGCCTTGGTCGGAATAAAAAACAGGAGTACCTTTATAGTCTAATATCATTTTTAAAGTATCTTGGACAAAGATAGCAGAGTTTAAATATTTATAGATTAATCCATTTTTGTTTTTCAGAAATTATATGAATAAAACCAAACAAACACTGATTGTTGCCTTTGCACTTTTCTCACTATTTTTTGGAGCAGGTAACTTAATTTTGCCGCCATATTTAGGCGTGCAAGCTGGAGGTAATTGGTACTTGGTGGCTTTTGGTTTTGCTTTAACAGCTGTTATAATCCCCATTTTAGGAATATATGCGCATGCTAAATTGCAAGGCACTATGTTCGATTTTGGCAAAAAAGTATCACCTATTTTTAGTTCGGTTTATTGTGTGTTTATGTATGCCATTGCCGTTGCTTTACCTGCACCACGAACAGCTTCTGTAACACATGAAATGGCAATTGTACCATTTTTTGATTCGTCTACCTTATTAACAAGCTGTATTTATTTCGCCTTGGTTTTTCTGTTTGTTATGAATCGCTCGCGCCTCTTAAGTTTAATTGGTAAATATTTAACGCCTCTAATTGTTATCATATTATTAATCATAATTGGTTTAGGAATTTATGGCGGCTCATCAGAAACAGTTACTACGGCTGTTAGTTCACCATTTGCGCTAATAACATCAGGAATTTTTGAAGGCTATCAAACATTCGATGCTATTGCTGGTGTTGTGGTTGGTGCTGTTATTGTGTTGTCTTTAAAAACGTATGGAGAAGGTACTTTCGAAGAAAAGAAAAAACTAATCTCTCAAGCTGGATTCATTGCAGGCTTCGGACTATTCATCATTTATGCCGGCCTTATAATCTGTGGGTATTTGTTGCAAGCCAGTTTTTCGGAAAATGCAACCAGAACGGAAGTTTTAACCAGTTTAAGTCAATTAACGTTGGGTAATATAGGGACCACTTTTTTGAGTGTTTTAGTCGCTTTGGCATGTTTTACAACTGCCGTTGGTATTATAACGGGCGCATCTGATTATGTTAGTGGCTTATTCCAGGATTCTCGAAAAGCATATACTATAACTGCTATTTTATCATCCGTAATAGGTGTTATTGTTGGGAGTTATAATGTGGCCTTTATTATTGATATCGCGTTGCCAGCACTTATGTTTATTTACCCTATTACTATTGTGTTGATTCTGTTGAATGTGTTGCCACAAAAATTTGCTTCTGAAACTGTTTTTAAAGCCGTTGTATTGGTCACATTTATTTTCAGTATTCCCGATTTTTTAAAGTTTTTAATCCCTGTAGATAATTTACAAGGTGTCTTGAATAGTATTCCGTTAGCAAATCATAGTTTGGGTTGGGTGTTGCCAGCTTTAATTGTATTTCTCTTGTTAAATTTTAAGAATTTTACGACTAAAAGATTAGCGAATTAAAAATCATGGCTTTACAAGACATCCTATCCTATAATTATCAAGATATTTTCTCCTTAAGTATAGTTGCTTTTGAGAAAGCGTGCGTTGTCAATAAGCCAGAGCAAGTTCATGCCTATAATATGTATTGGATTAAGGACGGAAAGGGGTCTTATAACATAGATTTTAACACCTATGAATTTGATGGTGAAGTGCTTTTCTTTTTAACACCTGGACAAGTTTTTTCAGTTGAACATGAAAAGATTAAGTCAGCTTACAAATTGACTTTTGTTCGAGATTTTTACTGCATTCAAACGCATGATAAAGAAGTGTCCTGCAACGGTGTGCTTTTTAATAATATATACGAAACACCTTTTGTAAAACCTTCAGTAAAAGAATCTTTAAAATTAGAAATTATTTTAGAAGGCTTAATTGAAGAATTTCAAAATAACGAAACAGCCCAATATGATATGCTTCAGGCATATTTAAAACAGTTTATTGTAAATGCAGTCAGAATAAAAAAAGAGACCGGTAGGATTAAAACAGATGAAGACACCAAGCTCTTTAAAGATTTTAGCTTATTGGTTGAACAGAATTTTAGAACGCTTCATAGTGTTACAGAATATGCTAAACGTTTGGGATTATCACCAAAATCATTGACCAAACATTTGCAATTATTAGGTGCCGACACACCGAGTGATGTTATTAAAAAACGTATTATTTTGGAAGCTAAACGTCAATTAATATATTCAGGTGAATCTGTTAAGCAAATAGCTTTCAGTTTAGGGTTTAATGATCCAGCTTATTTTAGTCGCTTTTTTACAAAAGCCACTTCCCAGTCTCCGCTTCAGTATAAAAAAGACTTCAAAAGCCAGTAATATTCTTATTAAGTGCCTTATTGAATGCTATTCTACAAGCATTAGGAACTTTTGTCCATTTTTCTAGGGAATGATTGTGCGCATCTTTGCAGTGTAACAAAAAACAATCATTAACACATTAAATATTAGGATTATGAAAAATGGTAACTTATTAATACGCATCGGATTCGGATTATTATTTGTTCGGGGAGGCGTTGAAAAATTTATTGAAGGATTTTTAGGAGGTGTTGGTCTTCAAAACATGGCAGACTTTTTAAAAAGTAGCGGCTTGGCTTTTTTAGGCGATACAGGAACCTATGCTCTTGGTGCTATTTTAGCGGCTTTAGAGTTAGTGGCAGGAATCTTATTATTTGCTAACAGAAAATTATTTGAAGCGTATGCCTTTTTAGCATTCATCATGTTTATGGCATTAGTATTAGTACATATTTCTTCTGGTAACTGGATGAATATCATGATTCATGTTGCTTTACTTTTCTCATTAGCAGGTTTAGCAATTCAAAGTAAAGAGTTGAAATAATTTACAAATCTTAAATACATATATAATGGATATTCAATTAAAAACAGCAGACTTTAATAAGACCATAGAAACAAATAAAAATGTGGTATTTGATTTTTATGCGGATTGGTGTGGGCCTTGCCAGACATTATTGTCAATCGTGAACAAATTAGCCGCCGAGTTGCAAGATAATGTGGTTATTAAGAAAGTAAATGTTGATCAGGATAGTGAGTTAGCTGCCCAATTTAATGTTAGAAGTATACCTACATTAGTGTTTTTCAATGAAGGAAAAGTTATAGATAGACATTCGGGATTGCTTACAGAAACAGGTTTAAGGGAGAAAATCAACCAAATGCCAACCGTATAAATTAAAAACTTTAAAATATAATATTATGAATACAAGAATTGAAACATTAAATCCAGAAATAGCAACTGGAAAATCAAAAGAGCTTTTTGATATCGTAAAAAATAAAATGGGAATCGTGCCAAACCTTCTAAAGGTTATGGGGAATTCACCAGCCACTTTAGAAACCTATTTAGTACTTGGACAATTAACTGAAAAAGGAAATTTCCAGCCTCAATTTAGAGAGCAATTAGCACTTGCTATTGCAGAAACTAACAGTTGTGATTATTGCCTGTCAGCACATACTTTTATTGGATCCAAGCAAGGCTTAAGTGAAGAAGAAATAAATAATAACCGTCAAGGATTGTCGGCAGATTCTAAAACACAAGTAGCTTTGCAGTTTGCTAAAAAAGTAACTGATAATAAAGGAAAGATTAGTACGCAAGATTTAGAAACCTTTAAAGCAGCTGGATTTAACGATGAAGATGTTATGGAAATTATACTAAATGTCGTGTCCAATACATTAACAAATTATGTCAATCATATAGCTGAAACAATTGTCGATTTTCCAAAAGTGGAAGCTGGCAAATTTTCAATGACGGTTTAAAATAAGTCGAGCTAAAGGACGCGTTGTTTTTACCAGATGGAAATAGACTGGATTATATACTAAAAGAAGGCGCTTTTATAAAAGCGCCTTCTTTTAGTGTATAAACATTTGAAACTAATTATGAATTCATAATATCTTCAATCTCTTCCAATTCAATAGGGATATTGCCCATTAAGTTTTTCGGTGCTCCAGATTCTTGAATCACTAAATCGTCTTCCAAACGGATACCAAAACCTTCTTTAGGAATATAAATCCCAGGTTCTACTGTAAAGACCATATTCGCTGTCATAGGTTCATGAAGTAAACCATAATCATGCGTGTCTAAACCAATATGATGAGACGTTCCATGCATGAAATACTTCTTGTAAGCTGGCCAATCAGGGTTTTCATTTTGAACATCCGCTTTGTCTAATAAACCTAATTTTAAAAGTTCAGACGTCATTAATTTACCAACTTCTACATGGTAATCCGCCCAAATAGTTCCGGGAACTAGCATTTTTTCAGCTTCTTTTTTTACATGATTTACCGCGTTATAAACGTCTTTTTGTCGGTCGTTAAACTTTCCTGAAACAGGAATAGTTCTCGTCATATCACTCGAGTAATTAGCGTATTCTGCACCTACATCTAATAGGATTAAGTCGCCAGCCTTACATTCTTGATTATTCTCAATATAATGTAACACATTGGCATTATTTCCAGACGCTACTATAGGTGTGTAGGCAAACCCTTTGGAACGATTTCTTAAAAATTCGTGCATTAACTCCGCTTCAATTTCATATTCCATAACACCAGGCTTCACGAAATTTAAAAGACGGCGGAAACCTTTTTCTGTAATATTACAGGCTTGTTGCATGATGTCCAATTCAATCTTATCCTTTACAGAACGTAAACGCTGTAAGATAGGATTACTTTTGGCTACATTGTGAGCTGGATACTGCTCTTTTAGTTTTTTATTAAAACGGTCTTCACGTGTTTCCGTTTCGGTATTAGCACGATAATGCTCATTGGTGTTTATGTAAACCGTTTCGCATTGTGCCATGACTTCTTTAAAAATTTTATCAAAATCCTGTAGCCAATAAACGGTTTTTATGCCAGACGTTTCAAACGCTTTTTCTTTGGTTAGTTTCTCACCTTCCCAAACCGCAATATGATCGTTGGTTTCTGTAACAAATAGTATTTCTCGATGCTTTGGGTTTGGGCAATCTGGAAATAGGACCAAGATGCTATCTTCTTGGTCTACACCACTTAAATAAAATATATTTCGGTCTTGTTGAAATGGAATGGTGCTATCTGCACCAATAGGGTATACGTCATTCGAATTAAAAACAGCTAAACTATTTGACTTCATTTGCGCCATAAAGTTTTTTCTGTTTTTAATAAAGAGTTGATTGTCTATAAGATGGTATTTCATGTGTTTGTTTTTTAATTGTCACATGTGTTCGCAATAAAAAAATTATCATTGGTAATAATGTTTTTAGAGCGCTCATTTCATGTGCTTAATTTTGATTTATTCAAAGTTACATGTTTCAAGATAGTTAAGAAAAATATCACATCACTTTTGGTTAATTTTAACACCAAATTTTGATGCTAGTTGCTTTATGTTTAATTTTCAATTTTATTCAATTAAGCACTCCTTTTTTATGAAATGCCTTCAGCTAATCAATTATGGCTTTGTTTTAATGGTTGCAACTGCCTTTAGCCAACAACCTGCAACACCTTCTACTTTAATAGAAAAATCATTAGAACTGAAACACGTTTTAATGCAACAATCGCGCGTTAAAAATATCCCATTTACTAATATTGGACCTACGGTAATGAGTGGTCGTGTAACGGATTTAGATGTGAATCCCGAAAACCCCATCGAGTTTTATGTGGCCTATGCTTCCGGAGGTGTTTGGCATACTGTAAATAACGGTGCGTCTTTTGTGCCAATTTTAGATTCGGCCCATACACAAAATGTAGGTGATATTGCTGTGCATTGGCCTACTAGAACTATTTGGGTTGGTACAGGTGAAAATAATTCGTCGCGTTCTAGCTATGCAGGAATAGGTGTTTTAAAATCTATTGATAATGGCAAAACATGGGAGCATGTTGGATTGCCAGATTCGCATCATATTGGTCGGATTTTAATAAATCCTGATAATCCAAATACTGTTATTGTTGGCGCCACAGGTCACTTATATTCGTCTAATAACGAACGCGGAATCTATAAAACTTTGGATGGTGGTAAAACATGGAAACAGACCTTGTTTGTAGATGATTCTAGTGGTATAATTGATGTGCAACAGGAGCCAAATAATTTCAATACCCTATATGCTTCTTCTTGGACACGAGACCGAAAAGCATGGAATTTTTCAGGAAATGGTGCTAATTCCGCAATTTATAAAAGTGAAGATGCAGGAAATACATGGCAAAAAATATCGACTGAAGCTAGCGGTTTTCCTACGGGAATTGGTGTTGGTAGAATAGGGCTAGCTGTTTTTAATGAAAACATAATTTACGCCTTGCACGATAGTCAATTTCACAGATCGGATTCAAAAGGAAAAAGCGAAATACGTGGCTTAACAAAGGAAGACTTTAAAACCATGACCGTAAATCAGCTACTAGATATAGATGATAAAAAGCTGAATAATTATTTAAAAACCAATGGTTTTCAAGAAAAATATCGCGCAGATAATGTGAAGCAACTCGTGCGGACTGGGACCGTAAAACCCATAGATTTAGCGCATTATTTAGAGGATGCCAATGCCATGTTATTTGATACGCCAGTAATTGGTGCTGAAGTTTACAAAAGTACAGATGGGGGGAAATCTTGGAAAAAAACACATGACGATTATTTAGAAGGTTTGTACTTTAGTTATGGTTATTATTTTGGTGAAATTCGTGTGGATCCCCAGGATGCAAATGGGATTTATGTTTTAGGGGTTCCCATTTTAAAATCGAAAGATGGTGGGAAAACATTCACATCTATCAGTCGCGAAAATGTCCATGCTGACCATCAAGCGTTGTGGATTAATCCTAAAAAATCAGGTCATTTAATTGATGGTAATGATGGAGGATTAAATATCAGTTATGACGATGGTGAAAACTGGGAAAAACTAAATGTGAATGCCGTTGGACAATTTTATGCCATTAATGTCGATAACCAAAAACCTTACCATATTTATGGTGGCTTGCAAGATAATGGGGTTTGGGTTGGTCCTCATAATGCTAGAGAAAGCAAAGGTTGGCATCAAAGTGGGCAATATCCATGGGAAGAACTTATGGGTGGCGACGGTATGCAAATTCAAATAGATAGTAGAAATTCTAATATCGTTTTTACAGGGTATCAATTTGGTAATTATTACAGAATAAACAGAAAAACCAACGAACGAAAATACATTCAGCCAAAGCATGAATTAGGCGAAACCCCCTATCGTTTTAATTGGCAAACGCCAATCTTGTTGTCGTCACATAATCAGGATATCTTGTATTTGGGCGGCAATAAACTCATGCGTTCCATGAATCAAGGTGACACTTGGCAAGCCATTAGCCCCGATTTAACCAATGGCGGTAAAAAAGGAAATGTTGCCTATGGAACCTTGTCCAGTATTAGTGAATCGCCATTTAATTTTGGATTAATATATACTGGAAGTGATGATGGTTTAGTACAGGTATCTAAAAATGCTGGTGGTTCTTGGGAATTGATTTCTAAAAGTTTTCCAAAGGATTTATGGGTATCACGCGTAATTGCATCTCAACATAAAAAGGAACGCGTTTATGTAGCACTCAATGGTTATCGTTGGGATGACTTTAGCACTTATATATATATGTCAAATGACTATGGAAAAACTTGGAAAGCTATCGCTTCCAATATGCCTATGGCTCCTGTAAATGTGATTAAGGAAGATCCAAAAAACGAAAACATTTTATATGTCGGGACTGATAATGGCGTTTATGTGTCCTTTAATCAAGGTGATTATTGGGAAGCCTTTTCAAATGGTTTGCCAGCTGTTGCTGTACATGATTTAGTTATTCACCCAGACGCTAACGATTTAATATTAGGAACTCATGGCCGTAGTTTATATACCGCCAATATTGAGCCGCTTCAAAAAGTGAATGCTGCTTTATTGGCTAAAAATGTAACGGTATTTCCTATGGAATCTATGCGTTATTCCTCACGATGGGGAAGTTCTTGGAGTCAATACTTAGAGCCTTACGTGCCAGAAACTAGTATTAAAGTTTATGTGAAGGATGCCGGAAAACACACTATTGAAATTCGTTCAGCAAACAACGATTTACTAAATAGTATTACTGCTTATTTGGATGCAGGCTTCAATTATGTTTCTTATGATTTGTCGATAACCGAAAAAGGCAGAAAAGCACTGATGAAGCAACAATCGGATTTAACTATTCCGAAAGCGCAAAATGATACATACTACCTGCCAAAAGGTCTTTATAGTGTTCAAGTATCAGGGGGAATTGTGGATTTTGAAGTTAAGTAAGCATACAGTAAACATACTTTTTTTATTAAGTTTACGTTATTAACCCCAAATATTAAATTATGAAAATTTTAAATCTAATTATGTGCATCGTTCTTCTAGGAATTACTTCCTGTAGTAATGAATCTATAAACGAGCCTATAGGAAATCCTGCACCTGAAGAAGCCAATTTGGTTATTAAATTCAAATTTGATCCAAATCAAATTCGCTTGAATAATTTGGGTCAGCCAGCAACTATTCCAAATGGAAATGCGGCACAATCGCCAAATTTTGCAAGGATGAGTTCAAATTATATTGAATTAGCACCTACAGCAAATACCTTATTAGGAGAAGGAGCCATCGTTTACGAAGGGCCATCAACGAATTTAGGAGGTGAAAAAGCTATAGATTTCAGTCAGGCTAAATTTGCCGGAAGTAATGAAACGTTTGTAACCATTCCGTTAAGTGAAATTGCAGCAGGTAGTTATAGTTGGGTACGCGTATCTTTAGCATATCAAGAAGGCGCTATTAATTTTTTAGCGGCTGATGGAAATGAGTATTCGGGAACATTAGCAAGTTTTGTTGGGTATAATACATATATTCCAGACTTAACATTTAATGGTGTTACTTTTCCGGTTAATGCTAATAAACTTCAAGGCTTTTGGGCTTTTGAAGCTTTAGGTTTTACATCTCAAGGTCAGGCTCCACCTGGAGCAACAACAGTTCCAAATCCGTTATTTGATTCCTCACCAATTCCGCAGGGTTCTTGTGTGGTGACAGGCAAATTTGAAAATGGACTAAACATTACTGGAAATGAAACCGAAGATGTCGTTGTTACCTTATCATTTTCTGTAAATAATAGTTTCGAGTGGACCGAAATTACAGCCGATGGCAAATATGAACCGCAAGCGGGAGAGCAGTTAGTGGATATGGGTGTACGTGGCTTGATTCCAATGATTGATTAACATTAAGCTTTAATAAATATTAAACCCGTTTGATAGTATTAGTTGAACGGGTTTGCTTTTCTGTTTAAAATCATTCTAAATAGATAATATAAATGTCTGTATTTTGTCTAAAACTGATTTGAAACGTATCTTTGTTTGATAAATATTAAACTTCAACAATGAGCGGAATTTTGAATTCTTCGATTGGAAGAAAATTTGCCATGGCACTTTCGGCACTCTTCCTAATGATTTTTTTACTACAGCATTTTGCTATAAACCTCTTATCAGTATTTAGTTCTGATACGTTTAATGATGTGTCTCACTTCATGGGAACCTTCTGGTTAGTGCAGTATCTTTTTCAACCTATTTTAATTTTCGGTGTTATGTTCCATTTTATAATGGGATTTGTGCTAGAAATTAAAAACAATAGTGCTAGAAAAATTAGTTATGCTAAAAATAATGGCAACGCCAATTCATCATGGATGAGTAGAAACATGATTTGGAGTGGAGCAGCTATTTTGGCTTTTATTGTGCTTCACTTTATCGATTTTTGGTTTCCAGAAATTAACACCAAGTATATCCAAGGAGATATGTCTGGATTATTAGCCGATGGCGAAGGATTTAGATACTACGAAGAATTGGTTCATAAATTTGAAAACCCACTACGTGTTGCAGCTTACTGTTTAGCGTTTGTGTTTTTAGCATTGCATTTATTGCATGGTTTTATGTCCGCCTTCCAATCCATTGGAGCAAATAACAAATACACACGAGGATTAAAAGGTTTTGCAAAAGTATATGCAATAGGTATTCCATTAGGATTTATTTTTATTGCGCTATTTCATCACCTAAATCACTAAAAAATATATCTAATATGGCTTTAGATTCTAAAATACCAAAAGGTCCACTTAAAGATAAATGGACTAATCATAAAAACTCAATCAATCTGGTTAACCCAGCAAACAAGCGTTTAATAGACGTTATTGTTGTAGGTACTGGATTAGCTGGAGGTTCAGCAGCGGCAACGTTAGCGGAATTGGGTTATAACGTAAAAGCTTTTTGCTTTCAAGATTCTGCCAGACGTGCGCATTCTATAGCAGCACAAGGCGGAATTAATGCCGCTAAAAATTATCAAGGTGATGGTGATTCAACCTACCGTTTATTTTATGATACGGTTAAAGGTGGGGATTACCGTTCGCGTGAAGCTAACGTATATCGTTTAGCTGAAGTATCTGCTAATATTATTGACCAATGTGTGGCACAAGGTGTTCCTTTTGCACGTGAATACGGAGGATTATTAGATAACCGGTCATTTGGTGGTGTATTAGTTTCCAGAACATTTTATGCAGCTGGTCAAACAGGTCAGCAATTACTATTAGGAGCTTATTCGGCATTAAATCGTCAAATTGGTCGTGGTAAAGTAAAAATGTACAGTCGCCATGAAATGTTAGACGTTGTTGTAGTAGACGGAAAAGCGCGTGGTATTATTGCACGTAATTTAGTAACCGGTGAAATAGAACGTCATTCAGCGCACGCTGTTGTTTTAGGAACTGGAGGTTATGGAAACGTTTTCTTCTTATCAACAAATGCCATGGGTTCTAATGTAACGGCCGCATGGAAAGCGCATAAGCGTGGTGCTTATTTTGCGAATCCATGTTACACACAAATTCACCCAACTTGTATTCCTGTTTCTGGAGATCATCAATCAAAATTAACCCTAATGTCCGAATCGTTACGAAACGATGGACGTATTTGGGTGCCTAAACATAAAAAAGACGTTGAAGCTATTCGTGCTGGAAAATTAAAACCAACACAATTAGAAGAAGCCGATCGTGATTATTATTTAGAACGTCGTTATCCAGCCTTTGGTAATTTAGTGCCTCGTGATGTTGCATCGCGTGCCGCTAAAGAGCGTTGCGATGCTGGTTATGGTGTAAATGCTACGGGCGAAGCGGTTTATTTAGATTTCGCATCTGCATTTATGCGCTACGGAAAAGAGCAAGCCCACGTAAAAGGATTAGATGAAAATGATGAGGCACTTGTTAAAAAATTAGGGCAAGAGGTAGTAAAAAACAAGTATGGTAACTTGTTCCAGATGTATGAGAAAATTGTTGATCAAAATCCATACGAATCACCAATGATGATTTATCCAGCCGTTCACTATACCATGGGAGGTATTTGGGTAGATTATAATTTGCAAACTACCGTACCAGGATTATATGCCATTGGAGAAGCTAACTTTTCAGATCACGGTGCTAACAGGCTTGGTGCCTCGGCTTTAATGCAAGGTTTAGCAGATGGTTATTTTGTATTACCTTATACAATAGGCGATTATTTAGCGGATGATATTAGAACAGGCCCAATTCCTACAAATTCAGCAGCATTTGATGAAGCTGAAAAAAGTGTTCGTGATAATATTGAACACTTAATTAATAATAACGGAACGCATTCTGTTGACCATTTCCACAAACGTTTAGGGAAAATTATGTGGAACAAATGTGGTATGGCTCGTAATGCAGAAGATTTAAAATCTGCTATTGTAGAGATTGCGGAGCTGCGTAAAGAATTCTGGAAGGATGTTCGCGTACCAGGAACCAATGAAGAGTTTAATGAAGAACTTGCAAAAGCATTACGTGTTGCCGATTTCCTAGAACTAGGTGAGTTGTTTGCTAAAGATGCGCTTTTACGTGAAGAATCTGCCGGTGGACACTTTAGAGAAGAATATCAAACCGAAGAAGGTGAAGCACAACGTAGAAAGGAATTCCAATACGTTTCAGCTTGGGAGTATAAAGGTGAACCAAAAGACGCTTTGTTACACAAGGAAGATTTGGTTTTCGAAAATATTGAAGTGAAAGAAAGAAGTTATAAATAAGAAGGAAAGCTATGAATTTAACGTTAAAAATATGGCGTCAGAAAAACGCTAACGATAAAGGAAAATTGGTTGAATATCCAATCAGTGATATTTCTCCAGATATGTCTTTCCTAGAAATGTTAGACGTATTAAATGAAGGTCTAATTAATAAAGGTGATGAGCCTGTAGAATTTGATCACGATTGTCGTGAAGGAATTTGCGGAATGTGTTCATTATATATTAATGGGGAAGCCCATGGTCCAGATCGTGGTGTAACTACGTGTCAATTACATATGCGTATGTTTAAAGATGGCGACACCATTGTTATTGAACCATTTAGAGCAACAGCATTTCCTGTAATTAAGGATCTAGTGGTTGACAGGTCTGCTTTTGATCGGATTCAACATGCAGGTGGATTTATTTCCGTAAATACCTCCGGAAACACCATTGATGCTAATGCTATTCCTGTTAACAAACACGATGCCGATACTGCATTCGATTCAGCCACTTGTATTGGTTGTGGCGCCTGTGTAGCGAGCTGTAAAAACTCATCGGCTATGTTATTTGTGGGAGCTAAAGTATCGCAGTTTGCTTTATTACCTCAAGGTAAAATTGAAGCAACAGATCGTGTTTTAAACATGGTTAAGCAAATGGATGAAGAAGGTTTTGGTAACTGTACCAATACCGGAGCCTGTGAAGTGGAATGTCCTAAAGGAATTTCATTAGAGAATATTGCACGTATGAATCGTGAGTATTTAAAAGCAAGTTTAAAAGGATAAAAATTTTTAATTAAAACAAAAAAATCCCAAGTTTAATCTTGGGATTTTTTTGTTTCTTTATACTTATAATTTATACTAATGACTCGCATTAATTTTATTCTGTTAACCGCCTTTGTTTTACTGTATTCCTGTAGGTCTTCAGGGCAAATAAATCAACCTTATAGTTTTAATTCTGACAATCTACTCCATCATGTTAAGGAATTATCATCTGATGCTTATGAAGGCAGACGAACGGGGACAGCTGGAGCAACCAAAGCAAAAGCGTATATCATTAAGCAATTAGAATTACTTGAAGTTATACCTTTAGTTCCAAATTTTGAACAGCCTTTTACATTCGAGAGTCGAAATAAATCCTATAATGGCGTCAATATTCTTGGATCTATAAAAGGAACGGAATATCCTGATAAATATATTGTATTAACGGCACATTATGATCATGAAGGGATTAAAAATGGCCAAATTTATAATGGCGCAGATGATGATGCATCTGGAGTCAGTGCCTTATTTGCTTTTGCGGAATCTTTTAAAAATAATCCACCAAAACACTCTGTAATTTTAGCCTTTTTTGATGCCGAAGAATTAGGGCTTCAAGGGTCTAAATACTTTGTAGATAATTCAATTGTATCAATAACCTCTATTATCCTTAATATCAATATGGATATGGTATCGCGCAATGAAAACCAAGAATTATATGTTACCGGAATTAAAAGCCATTCGCACTTGGAAACGGCTTATACAGATCGTAAAATAACGGAAGGTGTAACAGTTATTGCTGGACATGATGGAACAGATGGAAAACAAAACTGGATGTTTGCTTCGGATCACGCGCCTTTTCATTTAAAAAAGATTCCGTTTTTATATTTTGGTGTAGAAGATCATGAAGATTACCACCAGCCAACAGACGTTTATGAAAACATCCATCCAGAATTTTATAAAAATGCTGTAGAAAGCATTATTAGTATGTTTTATCTTATAGATGCTATGACATTCTAAAAGTTTAATTTTTTCTATGAAACACCAACCAAACGCGTATTACAATAAACAATTAGAAAACTATCAAACCGCTGTAAAAACGTTTAATAAAAAGCTTTTTACATTTAGCATGTTGCGTTTGGGTATTTTTTTAGGAACGGTATTAGGCGTTTATCTTACGTTTCAAAATTGGCAAGTTACTTTAGGAGTAGGAGTTGTAGGGGCTGCAGTCTTTATTTTTACACTTGCTAAATATACCGACATTAAATACCAACGTAATCTTCATAAAGCTTTAGTGACTATAAATGAAGATGAATTGGCTATAGCTACGGGTAATTTTCATGAGCGATTAGATGGATTAGAGTTTCAAAATCCAACACACTTTTATAGTTTAGATATCGATTTGTTTGGGAAAGGGTCCTTCTTTCAATTTATAAATAGAACTTCTATTAAGGAAGGTGCTAAAACACTTGCAAACGCTTTAAATGCCAATGATATTGACAACGTCAAATCTCGACAAGAAGCCATCAAAGAATTAGCCGATAAACCAGATTGGCGTCAGCATTTTTCGGGTGTTGCATCGTTGATTCATGTGGAAACACCAGCTGTAAAAATCATTGAGTGGTTAAAAAGTCACCAGATATTTCTACCAAAAATGATGGCATGGTTTCCCTTGGTATTTACCGTAGCTTCTTTGGTAATTGTAGGACTTGCCGTACTTCAAGTTATTGCACCTATTTTTGTGTTATTATGGTTGCTTTTAGGACTAACCATTACAGGAGTTTACTTAAAGAAAATAAACAATCTGGCTAGTAATACGGATAAAGTAAAAGACACTTTTAGACAGTATGCAACGCTTTTAAATCAGATAGAACAGGAAACATTTACCTCTAGGTTATTAAAAGATAAGCAAGAACAGATTCAATTAAAACATCAAAAAGCATCCGAAATTTTTGCCAAGTTCTCTAAACATTTAGATGCCTTAGATAATCGGAATAATTTTATTTCCGCACTTTTAGGGAATGGTTTTTTTCTAATCGATTTAAAAAATAGTTATAAAGTAGAGCAGTGGATTGCCCAATACCATGAAACGGTTGCACATTGGTTTGAAGTGGTTTCTTTTTTCGATGCCTATAATAGTTTAGGGAATTATGGGTTTAATCATCCAGATTATGTATTTCCAAATATTGTTACTAAAGAAACCACCATTGAAGCAAAACATTTAGGACATCCTTTATTAGATGCGAAAAAACGGGTTGCTAGTGATTTAACCATAAACAACCAGGAGTTTTTAATTGTAACTGGTGCTAATATGGCAGGGAAGAGTACGTTTTTAAGAACGGTTTCCTTACATATTGTTATGGCAAATGTGGGTTTACCAGTTTGTGCTGCCTCAAGCAATTACCAACCCATTAAGTTAATTACAAGCATGCGTACCAGCGATTCGCTAACGGATGAAAGTAGTTATTTCTTTTCCGAATTAACACGCTTAAAATTTATTGTAGACGCTATTCAAGAGGAACCGTATTTTATTATTCTAGATGAAATTTTAAAAGGGACCAATTCTACTGATAAAGCCATTGGTTCTAAAAAGTTTGTTGAGAAATTAGTAGCTTCCAATGCCACGGGGATTATTGCGACTCACGACTTAAGTTTATGCACGATTGAAACAGAACTAGAGCCCGTAAAAAACTACTATTTCGATGCGCAAATTATTAATGACGAACTCTTTTTCGACTATAAATTCAAAAAAGGCATTTGCCAGAATATGAATGCGAGTTTTTTATTGAAGAAAATGGAAATTATTTAATGTGACAGACCTAACAGATTTTTGAAACCTGTTAGGTCTATTTTATTTTTTTCCGATACTAAAAAAGCCTCACAATTCCATTATTTCAGGATTGTAAGGCTTTACTTTTTATTTATTTGAACAACTTAGTTCTTACGTTTTTTCTTGTTTTTAGATTTACTTTTTCCACTTTTTGGATGAACCAAAGTCATTTCATCAATTAAATGTTTGGCACCAGCATATTTATCAACGATGAATAAAACGTAGCGTAAATCGACCATAATATTTCGGCAAATTTCTGGATCGTAATTCATATCACTCATGGTACCTTCCCAAACGCGATCAAAATTTAAACCCACTAAATTTCCATGGGCATCAATAGCTGGACTTCCAGAATTTCCACCAGTTGTGTGGTTGGTTCCTAAAAAGCAAACGGGTACTTTTCCGTTACTATCAGCATATTGACCGTAATCTTTTGCCTCGTATAAATCGATAAGTTTTTGTGGTACATCAAACTCATAATCACCAGGAATATACTTTTCAATCACACCATCTAAATAACTCACAGGACTATAATACACGGCATCTCTTGGCGAATAACCATTAACTTGACCATAGGTAACACGCAATGTTCCGTTAGCATCTGGAAAGTAGCGTTCGTTAGGTAAGGCTTTCATAAGCGCCGTCATGTATTCCGTTTGAAGCGCTGTAATGGGATCGTTTTTTTGTTGGAATTCTGGATTCAGGTTATTGAAAAAATCATCAATAAGCGGTTTCGCATAGCTGTAAGCGGCATCGTTATTTAATTTTTTAATCACATCATCTGCCGAACCTTCAAAAAGTGCTAATGCCGAATCTAAATTCGTAAATGCCGTCGTGTCATAAATGGAAGCGTTTACATTATCTGAATAAAAAGGCATCACATTCTCAAACACACCTTTGTCTACTTTTACATCGTAATTTTTATGAATTCCTTCTAAAACACCTGTTATATAAGCACGATTTTTATCCATACTTTCTGGATCGCGTTGTAAGGATTGCTCCACTTGGTAAGCTCTAAACGTCATGGTCATTAACTCATTAGTCACCAAAAACACTTCAATAAAATTTCTGCGTTTAATATTTACCTCTGCAAAATCTTTATATAACCTGTCAAAATCTGGTAGAATATGACCGTATTTTTCTTCTAGCCCTTTTTCTTTTAATGCTTTGGTAAAGGTTGCTTCAAAATCACGACGTTCGGCAATGGCATTACTCTTTTTAATACCTAAATTTTCACCAATCCACTTTTTCCAAGCGTTCGCAATACGTGCTTGTTTAGAGGCATATTTTATCCGAACATCATCATTCACTTTCATTTCAGCATCAATTACTTTTAAGGATGCTTCACGTATAGCAATATTACTCGGATTAAATTCTTGGGTAATATGTTCAATAGCTACAGCTGGTAAATATTCATCCGTTGTTCCAGGGAAACCGAAAACCATAGTAAAATCGCCTTCTTCAACACCATCTAAAGAAATTGGTAAGTGGTGTTTTGGTTTGTAAGGTACGTTGTCTTTACTGTATTCGGCTGGACGATTATCTTTATCAGCATAAATTCTGAATAAAGCAAAATCACCTGTATGTCTTGGGAACACCCAGTTATCAGTATCACTACCAAATTTGCCAATGCTGGTTGGAGGTGCGCCAACTAAACGCACGTCATTAAAGCGTTCCGTTACAAATAGAAAATACTGATTTCCTTTGTAAAACGACTTTACTTTGGTGTCTTGCCAAGCCTCTTTAGTCACTTTGGTTTGTAAGGTATTGGTGTTTTTATCAATAGTAGATTGTTTTTCTCTTTCAGTCATGGCATCCGTTACGCCGTCTAGTGCTTGCGTTGTCACGTCTTCAATACGTACTATAAATTCAATATAAAGACCATCATTTGGTAATTCGTCCTCTAGATTCATAGCCCAAAAACCATCTTTTAAATAATCGTTTTCTAAAGATGAATGCGATTGAATCTGTCCAAATCCACAATGGTGATTGGTTAGAATTAATCCTTGATCCGAAATCACTTCGCTTGTACAACCACCATTAAAATGGCCAATAGCATCCTTAAGGCTGGAGTTGTTAACATCATAAATGTCTTTAGCAGTTAATTTGCTACCTAAAGCAGTCATTTCGTCTTCATTCATACCTTCTAAAAGCGAAGGAATCCACATACCACCTTGCTGTGCTGATGCTTGAAAAACAATAAAGAGAACTAATAATCTAATTAATTTCATAGTATAAAAATTTTGAATTCCTCAAAGATAAAAAAGTTATGGTTACTTATTTTACTTCTGCATTATTACTTCCCTTTTTCAGGCATTTTTAGTGTCCCGATTTATAATGGGTATGAATGGAGAAGTTAACACATAACTTATTATATTTACAAGTATGAGACATATTTCCAAACTTCCGCAGGTTGAGACCAGTATTTTTTCCGTGATGAGTGCTTTAGCTCATACACATGGTGCAATAAATCTATCACAAGGCTTTCCAAATTTTAAAAGCGATCAGAAGTTGATTGATTTAGTCAGTCAGGCTATGAATTCCGGTTTTAATCAATATGCACCAATGGCTGGGAATTTAGAATTGCGAGAAGCTATCTCTAAAAAATTCGAATTACTTTATAACACCAGTTATAATCCTGAAACTGAAATAACGGTTACAGCAGGAGCAACCCAAGCTATTTATACTATTATTTCTGCCTTTATTCATGCAGGTGATGAGGTGCTTATTTTTAAACCTGCTTATGATTGTTACGAACCTGCTATTACAATTAATGGCGGAAAACCTGTTGCTATTCAATTGGAAGCACCTGGTTATTCAATAAATTGGGATGAGGTAAAACACCAAATTTCCGACAAAACAAAAATGATTATCATTAACACGCCGCACAATCCAAGTGGAACGGTTTTGTCCAAAGATGATATGTTGAAACTTCAAGCTTTAACCGAAGGCACTAATATTTTGTTATTGAGTGATGAGGTGTATGAGCACATGATTTTTGATGGTTTAAAACACCAAAGTGTCTGTTTGTTTTCAGGTTTAAAACAGCGCAGTTTTATTGTGGCTTCGTTTGGGAAAACATTTCATAATACAGGTTGGAAAATGGGGTATTGCTGTGCGCCAAAACAATTGATGGAAGAATTTCAAAAAATGCATCAGTTTAATGTTTTTTCTGTAAATAGCGCCATGCAAAAAGGATTGGCAGATTATTTAAAAGAACCCAATCATTATTTGCAATTAGCCGATTTCTATCAGGAAAAACGCGACTATTTTTTAAATCTCATTGCGGATTCTAATTTTAGGTTTAAACCTGCTCAAGGAACTTATTTTCAGGTGCTTGGTTATGCTGAAATTACGAATGAACATGATGTGGACTTTGCCAAAAAATTAACAGTCGAAAACGGTTTAGCATCCATTCCGTTATCCGTTTTTAATTTGGAAAATAAAGATGATAAGGTGTTGCGATTTTGTTTTGCAAAAACCGACGAAACTCTTAAAAAAGCAGCTGATATTTTAAACAAATTATGATATGTTAAACTATTTATAAATAAGTAACTCGAAATGTAAAACTGAACATAAATTGTGTAACCTTTAATGTAAAAATTAGAAGTTATGAAATATTTAAAAACATGGTGTTTGGTTGTGTTGATTGGCGCAAGTTCTTGTGGGGCAAAACATGAGATAATTACAGATTCTGGAAAAAAATATGAAGTAAAAGGAAACACGTTTTATCATCAAGGAAAAGAGGTGACCGATAAAATTTCGGCTGAAGAAAAAGACCACATTGTAACAAAATTAAATAAAAAATTAGAGACTGAAGCCGAAGTAGCTTCACAGCAAAGAGCTTTAAAAGAAGCTAGGAGTCGGGCTGAAAAGGTCTAGAAAGAAGCTAGAAAGGCTGAAAAACAAGCCAAAGCTTTAGATAAAAAGTTAAAGGCAGAAGCCAAAGCGCGTAAGAATTATATAAAAGCTAAAAATAATTTAGATACTGCTCAAAAAAAATATAATAGACTTCGCAAGAAGGGAGATTTATCGCCTAACGAGGAAGCAAAATGGACAAAAAGATTAAATAAGTTGTCTAATCAAATGAAAAAAGCTGATAAGGCATTAAATAAACTATAATACATGTGTAACGAATTGAACCTAGCCATTATCCAAACACATTTAGTTTGGGAAGATCCGAAAGTAAATAGAGGACATTTTGAAACAAAAATCCAAAGTATTAAACAACCCGTGGATGTAATTGTGCTTCCGGAAATGTTTACCACAGGATTCACCATGAACGCACAAGCAGTTGCTGAAAGTATGGATGGAAAATCCGTAAGATGGATGCAGAAGCAAGCGGCGGAATCGGGAGCTGCCATTACCGGAAGTCTTGTTATTGAAGAAAACAACAAATTTTATAATCGGATGGTTTTTGCATTTCCTGATGGTGCTATTACAACCTATGATAAACGTCATTCATTTACCCTAGTTGGCGAGGACAAGGTGTTTACGGCTGGGCAAGAAAAAGTTATTGTGAATTATAAAGATTGGAATATTTGCTTACAAATTTGTTATGATTTACGCTTTCCCGTTTGGGCTAGAAATACAACGGATTACGATGCTTTAATTTATGTGGCAAATTGGCCAAAACCACGTGTTGCTGCTTGGGATGCTTTATTAAAAGCACGTGCTATAGAAAACATGTGTTACTGTATTGGAGTAAATAGAATTGGTGAGGATGACGCCCAAAATGAATATTCAGGCCATTCAGCAGTGTATGACGTGTTAGGAAATAATATTACACCTATCAGACCTCATAAGGATCATATTGAGGTTATAACTTTAGATAAAACCCACATTAATCGTTATAGAAATAAATTGAAATTCCTAAACGATAGGGATCAATTTAAAATAATGTAAACGTGTAGATATTATCGAAATTGGAACGAATATCTAGTTTGTCTTTATAATAGCTAACGCGTTCTGGTTGTGTATTTTTAAGGTAGTTTCCAGTATCGTATTTTTTATTCTTATTGGTATCATAAATAACACGTAAATAGAAAATACCCGGTTTTAAATGTCTAAAATCAATAGGCTCGGGTTTTTCACTATACTGTTCGGCTATAACTTCGCCTTTATCATCAGTAATTTGTGCAATAATAGGGTAAGTAGCGTTTTGTAAAATTACACGAGCATTCCCATAATCTGAATACGTTTTTGTGTTTAATTGATAGTTTAATGTATCGTTTTTATTATCAAAAAAGTCCGTTATAGCCTCCGGCAATAATTGAATTTGGTATTTTTCACTTTCTTTTTTCTCAAAATTTAAAATATAGCTATTGGTTAACGAATCTAACTTGACGTTATAATCAACCGCAATCGAATCTTTATCCAAAATGGTTACTTTACTTTTTTCAAATTTGGTAAAAGGAACAACATTGGTGATTTTAAACTCATCATTAAAATTTAAAAGGCTTTTTGGTTCGACTTGAATATTCATGGTGTCCCGTTTCTGCTCGCTTATTTTTACATTAAAATTTTGATTGTAATTTAAATTGCTAACATTAAGTTGAAGTGAATCTGCTTGTAGTCGTGGTTTATACCAGTAATATAAAGAATCGGCTTTTGCATCTTTAGTAATACGAGATTCAAAATTATTAGGGACGGTTTCAATCGTTTTAATTTGCATGTTTTCATAATCGCCTTCATAAGGGAAAACAATTTTTTCGCCAGAAACTAAACGAGGTCTTATAATTTTTGGTTCTAAATCTTCTGAAAATAATTTTAAAGTAAAGGCCGTCGTGGAATCCACAGGAACGTTTATAAATTCTTCATGAAAAGCTATTTTGTCTGTTTGAGGCTGAAATTTATAATCTTGGTTATTATCTTTTAGTGCTATCAGTTTGTATTTACCGGCTTTTAAGTTTTCCAGAGAAAAAGTCGTGGCACTATCTAGTGTGTTGGTAACGTATCTTGGGTTTTGTTTGAAAATGATAGAGTCTGTAAAAGTAGAATCTGCTTCGTATAACATGACCGAGATATAATCGTCAGGTTTTCTTAAAGTAGCATCTACAATAATTCCTTTTACAGAAAGTGAATCAATGTAATTACCTGTTGAAAACACGTATTTATAAAATGGATATGGATTTTCTTCATTGTTATCTACAATACTATTTCCAAAGTTAAACGCGTAAGTTGTATTTGGCGCTAATGTATCTTTAATAGTAATTTTTATATACTTGCTAGCACTAGAAAGCGGAATAATATCTGGTGCAGGATCCATTGGAGGCGAAATAATAAGCTGTTTGGAAACATTTTTAATTTTGACATACTCGTCGAAATAAATCTTTATTTCATTCCCTGTGAAATTGGTCGTGTAATTTTCAGGTTCTGATTTGGTAATTTTTGGTGGTATTATATCCTTTATGCCACCACTTGGAGTACCGCGATTGGCACAACTAGCAATTACTAAAGCGACTAAAACAACTATTATTATTTGAGAAAACGCTTGACGCATACCTACTTTTCTTTATTTGCAAATAAACAACATATTTATCATTAACGAAACATCCATTATGCTATTGCCATGGTAGCAATGCTAATTCGAACTTGCGCATTTTTTAATAACACAGTTCCACAAGCCTCCATGGTGGCACCTGTGGTTATAATGTCGTCTACCAAAAGTATGTGTTTGTTTTGAATTTTATGAGCATTTATAACGTTAAAAACCTCTACATTATATAACCAACGCGTTAATCTGTTTTTAGTAACCTGCGAGCTCGTGTTGGAAACTTTTACGAGAACATCATCCACGTACTCTGCGTGTAAACTTTTAGCTAATTCCTGACCAAATTTAGCGACTTGATTATAACCGCGTTTCCGAAGTTTGTTTTTATGTAATGGAACCGGAATGACTATATCAATATTTTGGTATTCAGCAAGGCTTTGAAGTTCACCTCCAAGCCAGCCTCCTAAAAAAACGCCTATTTCCTCAAAACCTTTATATTTTAAGTTGTGAAGTAAATTTTGGGTAATTCCTTTCTTTTCAAAACGCAATAGGGCCGTAGCAGTTTCAATGGGTAAGCGGCCATAGAAAACCTTTAATACGGTATCATCCCGATTAAAATGAAAATTGGTAACTGGAAAATCGTGCCTACAAGCTGTACAAGCATATTGTTCATTATCGTGCAACAAACCATTGCAACTATAACAAACTTTAGGAAAGAATAAAGCGAGTAATGAATGAAACAAACTAATTATTTAATTCTAAATATATTACAATGTTTTATCAAGGCATAACAATTTGTTACTTAAACAAGAACTTTAACAAGTTTATTTTCTGTTTATCGATTAAAAAGTTGATTTTCAATCTTTAATTTTAGATTTGCTCCCATAATTTAATTAAGATGATAGTTAACCCTCAATTATTTAACTACAAATTAATTATTGGATCGTTGGTAATAGCCATTGTTGTATTAGGGTCGTATGGTTTAACGAGTTACAACACATTAAAAAGTCAAGAGGAATTCATGGAACAAGAAATTAAACTTGTTCAGAGTGAGTTGTCTAATATGATGAAACTTCATGACTTTCAGCGTGTTGATAATAACGAGTTAACAGCACAGTTGCAGCTTTCAAAATCTAAATTGGAAACAACTTTAGATTCTTTGAACTTGGTAAAAACGGATTATCCTTTAATTACAAAGTATAAAGATGATATTGCTACACTCATTGAAGAGCGCAAAATACTATTCAATAAAATTGCACGCCTTTTAGATAAAAATGAAGCCTTAAATGAAGCTTCTAAAACCAATAGCTTAAAATTGGAATCTAGTCAGGTAGCTATAGCAGCATTAACAGAACAAAATTTAGAACTTACGGCTTTTGTTGATAGAATTTCAACTCTAACGCTCGATAACCTAAAAGTTAAAGCTATAATTACCAATCCATTGGAATATAACGTAGAAACGACCAAAGCACGTCAAGCTGATAATATGGAAGTTTGCTTTACGGTATTAAAAAACGAATTTTCATCCAAAGGAAATAAAGAATTGTATGTTCAAATTATTGGCCCAGATAATACTATTGTGTCTAGTAGAGGTGTCATGGAATTTGGACAAGAAATACTTGCGTACAGCGGAAGAACGGCTATAAATTATATGAATGATGACATTGCTGTTTGTGCTAAAATTAATGTTAATCAAGAAAAATCACTAAAAAAAGGGGATTATTTAATTTCCGTTTTTCATGATAATAAAGTGCTTGGTTCTTCAAAAATTAAACTAAATTAATTAACCTATTATTTTTTTCATAAAACCGCTCATTTAGTTGAAGCGGTTTTCTATTTTTGCACTATGGCAAACAATGACGATCAATTCAAGAAAGTAATCTCTCACGCAAAAGAGTATGGTTACGTATTCCAAAGTAGTGAAATCTACGACGGACTAAGTGCAGTATACGATTACGCACAAAATGGCGCAGAACTTAAAAAGAACATCCGCGAATACTGGTGGAAAGCCATGGTACAAATGCATGATAATATTGTAGGTATAGACGCCTCCATTTTTATGCATCCAACCACATGGAAAGCCTCTGGACACGTAGATGCGTTTAATGATCCGTTAATAGATAACAAAGATTCTAAAAAACGCTATCGTGCCGATGTTTTAATTGAAGATTATTGCGCAAAAATTGAATCAAAAATAGATAAAGAAGTTGCAAAAGCTGAAAAACGCTTTGGTGAGGCTTTTAATAAAGAAGAATTTATAAGTACCAATCCAAGAGTAGTTGGTTATTTTGAAAAGATTCAGACCATTTTAACGCGAATGGGGAAGTCTTTAGAAGCTGAAGATTTAGTAGATGTTAAAGCACTAATTGAAGAATTGGAAATTGCGGATCCACTTACAGGTTCTAAAAACTGGACAGACGTTAAGCAATTTAATCTGATGTTTGGAACTAAACTTGGTGCATCGGCAGAACATGCTATGGATTTATATTTACGTCCTGAAACGGCGCAAGGAATTTTTGTCAACTTTTTAAATGTTCAAAAATCGGGTCGTATGAAAATTCCGTTTGGAATTGCCCAAACTGGAAAAGCGTTTAGAAATGAAATTGTAGCAAGGCAATTCATTTTTAGAATGCGTGAATTTGAACAAATGGAAATGCAATTTTTCATTAAGCCAGGAACACAAATGGAATGGTTTGAGTACTGGAAAGAAACACGTATGAAATGGCATTTGTCATTAGGCATGGGAGCCGACAACTACCGTTTCCACGATCATGAAAAATTAGCCCATTACGCAGATGCTGCTACAGATATTGAGTTTAAATTCCCATTCGGATTTAAAGAATTGGAAGGTATTCATTCTCGTACGGATTTCGATTTAAAACAACATGAAGAATTTTCAGGTAAAAAATTACAGTATTTTGACCATGAAGATAATGCGAGTTATACCCCGTATGTTTTGGAAACATCCATTGGTTTAGATCGTATGTTCTTAGCTGTTTTCTCCAATGCCCTGGAAGAAGAAGAATTAGACAACAATACAACCAGAACCGTATTGAAATTGCCAGCCGTTTTAGCACCAGTAAAAGCTGCTATTTTACCATTGGTTAAAAAAGATGGTTTACCAGAAATAGCCCGTCAGATTTTTGATGATTTGAAATGGGATTTTAATATGGATTATGACGAAAAAGATGCTGTAGGACGCCGCTACAGACGTCAAGATGCCAACGGTACTCCATTTTGTATTACAGTAGACCATGACACGTTGGAGGACCAAACGGTAACTATTCGTCATCGGGACACTATGGAGCAAAGTCGCGTTAAGATTTCCGATTTACGCGATATTATTAAAAAAGAAGTAGACGTTAAAGAGTGGTTAATGAAAATGTAACCAACACCTGTAAAAACAGGTGTCTATTTGATATTAGAAATCCCAAGTAATTATTTGCTTGGGATTTTTCAATTCACATTAGTTTTATATTTGTGAATAAACCTGCTAACCTTCCTTATAAACCAACAATCGCAAAGCATTTATCACAACCACAACCGTAGAGCCTTCATGAAATAATACCGCAAGTCCAATATTTGTTAGTCCTAATATGGTAACTGGCACCAGAATGGCAACCACACCCAAACTGATAAAAATATTTTGATTTATAATACGTTTGGACGCACGACTTAATCCAATAGCAAAGGGTAACATTTCTAATTTGTCGGACATTAAAGCCACATCAGCTGTTTCTAGAGCGACATCGCTTCCGGCTGCTCCCATAGCAATACTTACTGTACTTAATGCCATAGCGGGTGCGTCGTTTACACCATCGCCAACCATGGCAACTTTCCCATCGCGTTCTATTAATAAACGCATGGCATCTACCTTATCTTCAGGCAATAAATTACCGCGACTTTCAGTCAAACCAATTTGTTTGGCAATGGCTTTTCCAACACTTTCATGATCACCAGTAAGCATAATCATATTTTTAATGCCAATTTTTTTAAGCCGAAGTAGGGTGTTTGCTGCCGTTTTTCTTGGAACATCCATAACACTTACTAAACCAATGATCTGATTTTGATAACCAACAAGCATCACGGTTTCGCCAGCTTCCAACTGTTGATTAAATTGCATTTCAACGGCTTTAGGAATGGTAAATTGCTGATCGGTCATTAAACGGGTATTACCAATGTAAACTGGTTCGTTTTTATAAAGGGCTTCAATACCTTTCCCTTGAATAGCACTAATATTGGATGCTAAATTAGCAGCTTCTAATTGCTCTTGTTCTTTTATAGCTTTTGCAATGGCTTTTGCTAATGGATGATTACTCAAGCGTTCCACTTCATAAAGTAATTGTAGCAATTCTTTTTTGTCAAAATCATTAAAAGCAACCACCTGTTTTAAACTCGGCTTACCTTCGGTTAATGTCCCCGTTTTATCAAAAGCAATGGTTGTAACACTTCCTAAATCCTCCAATGCTTTACCACCTTTTATTAAAACGCCTCGTTGGGCCGCGCGTGCAATACCACTTAAAACGGCACTTGGTGTTGAAATGGCTAAAGCACAAGGACTGGCAGCTACCAATACCGTAATGGCACGATATAAACTGGTTTCAAAAGATTCATCAATTACTAAAAATGCAAAACATAAAACAGTCACTAAAAGAATAACGATTGGCACATATATTTTCTCGAATTTTTTTGTGCGTCTTTGGGTTGGTGATTTCTGCGTTTCTACATCATTCACCAAACTAATGAGTCGAGAAACAGTAGAATCCTTTGTTAGTTTTAGCACGCGAACTTCTAAAGCGCTATCCCCATTTATGGTTCCAGAAAAAACGATGTGACTTTTATCAATATCAGAAAAGTTGGGTATTTCTTGATCTTTAGGAAAGGGACTTTTATCAACGGGCATACTTTCGCCAGTAATTGGCGCTTGATTTATGCTACTGATGCCTTTAATGATAACACCATCGGCTGCAATTTTAGTATGTGGTTGTACCACAATAATATCGCCTACTTCTAAATCTTCAATGGGAATTTCTTTTAATGAATTTCCATTCTTTAACAAAGCGGTTTTCGCTGATAAATTTCCTAAAGCCTTTATAGATTTTTCGGCTTTGTTCATGGCGTAATGCTCGAGAGCATGTCCTAAACTAAATAGGAATAATAAAAGCGAACCTTCTGCCCAACTTCCAATATAAGCAGCACCTATAGCTGCGACAATCATTAGAAAATCAATTTCAAAAAGACCTTTGCCAATTTTTTGAATAGCTTCTTGCGTAATGAAATAGCCACCAAAACCGTAAGATATTATATAACAAATTAGATGTAAATAGGTTTCTAAATTAGCCCATGTATCCAAGCTAAATCCAATTGCCAGAAACAAACCGGACAACATTGAAAAGTATAACTCCGTGTTTTTGCCAAAAATAGCTTGGGTATGCTGATGGTTGTGTTTATCTGCCATAGTGTTTTAATTAATGACTGTGTCCACCTTCGCTTTCATTGAGAAGCATAGAGGTTCCGTGCGTTATTATTTGTTTCTCTAATAGGGTTTCAGGATTTAAAATCTCCATAAAATCTTCGGTTTGCTTACCTATTTGTACCTCTGTTTTTTCAAAGACATAACCATTTGTTGTTTTTTCTTCTAAAACCAGTACATAATAATTGTCATTTAACTGGATGACCGCTTCATGTGGCAAGGCCAAAGCGCTTACTTCATTGATATGAATTTGAGCTTCCACAAACATACCAATTATAAAGTTTCCTTCCACATCATCGATGTGTCCGTGAACTTGAACACGTCTAGTTGCATCATCTATAGTAGTTCCAACCAAGTGGACATCCGCATTATAGGTTTTTTCCGAGGCTTCGGGAATAGTAAAGGTGATTTCCTGACCTTTCTTTATTTTCATAATATCCTTTTCAAATACCGAAAGTTCTAAATGAATATGATCTACATCTACAATTTCCATGATTTCATCGCTTGCCGAAACAAAGGTGCCATTGCTTACATTTACTTTGGTTACATGGCCACTTATTGGAGCGTAAATATTGATAGTGGACGACATATTTCCGGCTAAAATGGATTTCGGATTGATGTTCAACATCTGTAACTTTTTTTCTATTCCATTGTAAAAAGCTAAATTGCTTTTGTACATACTTTCAGCTTTTAAATAGTTTTTTTCCGAAGTAATATTTTCATCGAATAGTGTTTTCTGACGTGTATATTCATTTTTCAAATAGTTTAACTGTTCGGCGATTTCTAAAAACTGCTGTTGTAGCTCAATGTACTCCGTGTTTTCCAATGTTACCAAAAGTTGCCCTTTTTTAACCTGATCGCCTACCAATAAAGGTGTTTTAACAATATAGCCAGCCATATACGTGGTGACTCGTGATTTATTATGAGGTGGTACATCAATAGTTCCATTTATAGTTACGGTTTCATCAAATGTGCGTTCAGATAACGTTCCCAACACCATGGATTCGCTATTAAATTGGGCTTCTGAAAGTTTTATTTCGTCCTCATGAGAAACGGATTCTATAATGTCTGTGGAATCCTTCTCGCTATTGCCGCAAGCTATAAATAGTAAGGAAAAAAGTAGTATATATATATGTTTCATGTTCATTAATATTATAAAGTTAAATGATTTAACGTGATTATAGTTTGATTGTAACTGTTTAAATTGTTTAAGTATTCCAACTCCATGTCCTTGGCGGTTTCAATACTTTGGATGTACTGAAAGAAATCGATTTCACCTTCTTTAAAGGTTCGGTTGGCCGTTTTTATAATTTCTTCCTGCAAATTACTGCCTTGAGTTTCATAATATGAAATAGCAGCTTGATGCTGTTCCAATTGCGCTAAAAGACGTTGGTACTCACCTTGAAGTTTAATTTTATAATCGACCTCCTGCATGTTTACCACGCCTTCAGCAATTTTAGACGCCTTAATGCGTGCAGCATTTCCAGAGAAAAATAACGGAATCTTTAATCCTATTTGGTACCCTTGAATATTGGAGTTTAAACCACTGTTGGAGCCAACGAAATACTCGGCCGAAATATCAGGTAACAAAGCCTGCTTTTCTTTATTTTTTAAAGCTTGAAAGTAATTTTTAGATTCTTCAAAATAAAGCAATCCAGGATTATCTTCAGAAACTGAGAGTGCTGTTAATGTCAATTTTTCTAGTGGTTCACTAACGATATGCAAAGTATCTATTTGAACCACTTTTTTTAGTTGTTCCATTTGCACTAAAACTTCTTGCTGCGCCTGAAGGAATCGCGTTTCCATTTGTTTTTCTTTGTATTCAGCAGTTAGCATTTCCAAATAATTAGTTTCACCTAATTCAAAACGCCTTTTCGCATTTTCAGCAAATTTGGTGTACAAGCTATCTAAATATTCATAGGTTTTCGCTTTATTTTTAGCGTAACTTAATTCATAAAAACTAGCATACACATCACGTTTAAGTTGTAAACGTTGGATGTTGTTTTCAGAAATTTTTAAGCTATAAGCTGCTTGATTAAAGCGTTTTTCGGCAAAATACCGGGTAGGAAATAAAAAATCTTGCGATACACCAAACACATTCAGCGGCTCATTATTTGCGCCTAAATTACTTTGATCATAGCTATAATAAATAGCCGTTTTATCAAAGTCGAAGGCACTTGAAATGCGCGCATCGACTTCATCTGCTTGAAGACCTGATGCTTTAATTTGTGCATTGGTTTTCAGAGCTAATTCATAAGTTTCTTGAATGTTTAGTGGTTTCTGTTGTGCAAAACCGGTCCACGAAATGAACAGAATGATTAGCGTTGTTATATGATTTTTCTTCATTTTTAGTGTTTTCTTTTCTTCAATCCAAGCGTATAAAACAGGGAGAACTACTAGGGTTAGAATAGTAGCTGTTACTAAACCACCAATAACAACTGTGGCTAAAGGACGTTGTACCTCGGCTCCTGCATTGGTAGAAATAGCCATAGGTAAGAAACCCAAAGCTGCTGCTGATGCGGTAAGCAAAACAGGACGTAAACGTTCCGTTGTTCCACGTTTTATACGTATTTCAATATCTGTAACACCTTGAGATTTTAATTCTTTAAAATGTTCAATAAGGACAATACCGTTTAAAACAGCAATACCAAATAATGCTATAAAACCAACACCAGCGGAAATACTAAACGGTAAATCGCGTAACCATAATAGCAGAACACCACCAACGGCTGCCAATGGAATGGCGGAATAAACCATCAAGGCATCTTTTACAGAATTAAAAGCGAAATAGAGCAGTATAAATATAAGAACAAGCGCTACAGGAACGGCCACCAATAATCGGTCTTTTGCACTTTGTAGGTTTTCAAACTGACCACCATACGTTATACTATATCCTACTGGTAACTGAATATCTGAGGCAATACGCGCTTGAATATCATTTACAACGGATTGTAAATCTCTATTTCTAACATTTACACCAATTACAATGCGTCGTTTGGTATCATCTCTAGAAATTTGTGCTGGTCCAGTTGTGTAAGAAATATCGGCTAACTCGCTTAAGGGAATTTTTCCACCTGAAGGGATATCCACATACAAATTCTGTAAGTCGCTTAAGTTCTGCCGGCTCTTTTCATCGAGTCGAATGGCCAAATCAAAACGTTTTTCACCTTCAAAAACTTGTCCGACGACATCACCAGCAAATCCCATGGAAACAATTTGATTTAAATCGGCAATATTGAGACCATAACGCGCTATTTTAAAACGGTTATAATTCACGCTCATTTGTGGTAAACCTTCTACCTTTTCTACAATAATATCAGAAGCACCTTCCACATCACTAATGGCTGTTTTTATGGCTTCGGCTTTGGTGGCAAGTATGGATAAATCGTCTCCAAAAATTTTAATAGCCACATCGGCACGCACACCAGTGATTAGCTCATTAAAACGCATTTCAATAGGCTGCGTAAACTCGATTTCCATGTTAGGAATAATAGCTAATGCTTCTTTAAATTTTTGCGCTAATTCGTCTTTACTGGAAGCAGAAACCCAAGTCTTTTTCGGATGTAATTTAATAATAACATCACTTTGTTCCATGGACATGGGATCCGTAGGAACTTCGGCGGCACCAATACGACTTACAACTTGGTCTACTTCAGGAAAATTTTCGAGAAGAATGCTTTCAATTTTAGTGGTTATCTCTATGGTTTTACCCAAAGATGTTCCCGTTTTTAAAACCGGTTGAATAACAAAATCACCTTCATCTAAAGTGGGAACAAATTCGCCACCCATTTTATTAAAAACGCCAATACTTACTATAAGGAGTATAACAGCAAAACCAATAACGACGCGCTTGCTATGTAAAGCCCAATTTATAACTGGCTCATACCAACGTGTCAGGCTATTCATAAGTCTAACCGAAATGTTTTTTGGTGATGGATTGGTTGGTTTTAAAAAGAGCGAAGAAACGACAGGTACATAGGTTAGACATAAAATCATGGCGCCTATTAAAGCAAAACTAAAGGTCATAGCCATAGGTTTAAACATTTTGCCTTCAATACCACTTAAAGATAGAATTGGAATAAAAACGATAAGAATAATGAGCTGTCCGAATATGGCCGAATTCATCATTTTTGATGCACTTTTTAAAGTAATACTATCAATAGCTTCTTTGGTAACCGTTTTCAACTTGGCACTTTGAGCTGTAATTTGAAAGGCAATAAACTCCACGATAATAACGGCTCCATCAATGATGATACCGAAATCAATAGCGCCTAAACTCATTAAATTGGCATCCACGCCAAAAATATTCATGAGTGAAATGGCAAAGAGTAAACTTAACGGAATAACCGAAGCCACTACTAATCCAGAACGCCAATTTCCTAGAAGCAATACCACCACAAAAATGACAATTAGTGATCCGAGAATTAAGTTTTCGGCAACGGTAAACGTTGTTTTATCTATAAGCTCACTACGCTCCAGAAAACCATTAATATAAACACCTTCAGGAAGTGTTTTTTGAATACTGGCTACACGTTCCTTTACGGCATCAATAATTTTTTTAGAATTTCCGCCTTTCAGCATCATTATTTGGCCAAGTACTTTTTCGCCTTCCCCATTTCCTGTAATAGCACCAAATCTGGTAGCATGACCAAAACCAACCTTCGCTACATCTTTAATGTAAACTGGTGTGCCATCATTTTTAACGACAATGTTTTCAATGTCTTTTAAGGACGTCACCAAGCCTTCGCCACGAATGAAATAGGCTTTATTGGTCTTTTCAATATAACCACCACCAGCAACACTGTTATTCTTTTCTAGAGCTTCATAAATAGATGAAATGGAAATGTGCATGGCGGTTAATTTCTGCGGATTAATAGCAACTTCATATTGCTTTAAAAATCCACCCCAAGTATTAACTTCTACAACGCCAGGAATCCCTGATAATTGACGTTTAACCACCCAATCCTGAATGCTTCGTAAATCGGTAATGGTGTATTGGTCTTTAAATTCAGGTTTAACATCTAAAATATATTGATAAATTTCACCTAAACCGGTGGTTATAGGACCCATTTCCGGTGAACCAAAACCTTCTGGGATTTTTTCGGAAGCTGATTTAATTTTTTCAGCAATCAGTTGACGCGGTAAATAGGTGCCTAAATCGTCATCAAATACAATGGTAACCACTGAAAGTCCGAATTTTGAAACGGAACGAATTTCTTGAACGCCAGGTAAATTGGCCATTTCAAGCTCTACAGGATAGGTAATAAATTGTTCCACATCTTGGGTTGATAAATTTCGGGATGTGGTAATAACCTGCACTTGGTTATTGGTAATGTCTGGAACGGCGCCAATTGATATTTGGGTTAACGAAACCACACCAAAACCAATGATTGCAGCAGCTCCCAATAGGATTATCAGCTTATTTTTTAAGCTGAATTTTATGATATTTTCTAACATAATTCATTTTAAATAAAGTTGCTAGCTATCCAAAGCAGGATTGCTAGTGATTAAAAAAAGATAAAACGGAATTATGCTAATTTGGGTGGTTGAAAAACGGCTTGTTTTTCAAATAAAGAAATGGATTCTTGGTAATGCGAATTAATAGGGATTTCCACAAAAGGCTCGTGAGAAATGAGGTAATCTTGAATATTTAAAGTAAAAACCATGGCGCTATGAACACAAGCTTGATGATGTTCTTTGAATGGTAAATCTTCATGCTCTTTGTGAGAGCTTGCTGGATGGAATGTGGCATCACCATAATGTTCTGCCAAAAATTCAAAAAATGAATCGCCATACTGCTCTTGATGATATTCTGCATGATCTAGCAAGACGCTAAAACGCGAGAAATCTTCAAAAGAAATATTAAAGCTCTGAAAAAGAACTAAAAATGAAAATGATATGGCAACAAGTTTTTGCATACTAAACAAAAGTACGAAATTTTTTGAGCTATTGTGTAACAACTGTTACAAGACTTAAAAATAGGCCTTTAATTGTACGTTTCCTGTGTGAATTACTTTGCTTGTTTCACTTTTTCTGCCGTAATACGTAAGGTTCAAATCTAAAAAGCTAGTCAGTTTTTTTTGTGCTAAAATACTCCACGTATAATTTTTTCCAGGTTGTAAGCCTTCCATCATTTGGTAAGCTACGGCTGTGTTTACACTACCAGAAAAATTATTGTCAAAATAATTAAACTCACCACTAATAGCTGCTTTTTGATAATTGGCAAAAGTGAAAGCTGCACCATATTTTTGCTGCTTCAATGTTTCAAAATTACCAATGGTATTTTCTTTGCTTGTATATTGATAAAACACATCAAAACGTGCGTTATCATTTAATAGGTAGGAGATTTTCGGGTTGATGTTGGATTCATTTATATCGAAATTTTTACTCGCATAATTCTCGCTAATACTCACATTGTTATTAAAGCTCGATTCTAAATTGGCCAACCAACTTGTGGCAAATTTGTGTGTAAATTGCAGCTTGTGACTCTGTAAATCGTTTTCAATAAAACCAAAAGACAAGGTGTTTTGTGATTTGTTACTTAAGTATGTATACGACGTGGTGTAGCGTTGTTTGCCACGATTGAAAAATAAGATATTTCTGAAATTTAGTTGCAGCGCTAATTGATCTGCTTCTTTACCTTCAAACGGATTTAAATTAAAATCGCTACCAGAGCGTCTTTCTTTTCTATCTACTAAATACGAGGTTTGATTGTGAAATCGGGAGAGGAATTTTTTAAAACCGCCTTCACTGTTAATCCATTGTTGTGGATTAAGTGTAAGTAGTTGACTCAACCGATTTTGGTGCGTTTTTATAAAAACTTGATTTGGTAAAAGCACCCGAATATAATCGGCTTCATCAGGGAATTGAGAGATTTCAAACTCCTCTAATTCCTGAATGCCATTGTTGTTATAATCTATCCACGTGTAAACGCCTTGTCCAGATTCCACTTCAATGTATGTAAATTCCTGCTGCGGAAGCGTTCCAGAATTCGTTTCAAAAACCGTATTCCAATAAATAAGTTGCTCAAAAAATCGCTGACTGAAAATAATTCGGGAGTTTAATGAGTTTTCATCATTGGATTCTTTTTCAGCATCTTTTAACGTTCTGTAATTGGCATAAATAGATAAATTGGTTTTTGAATTTTGAATAATTCGGGAGTCAATATAGAAGGTGTTTGAGGTATTCACTTTTTGTAAGTTTCCGCTCCTAACGCTATCATTCACTCGGTATTTATAACCAATTTCGGCAAATATTTTGGTGCTATCCCCAATTCCTGAAAAGATTTCATACGATTTAAAACGTTGACTTAATGCAGTATACTCATTGGTGGTTTTAGTTTTTTGTTCATTGTCCTCCATAGCTAATCTTGTGCCAACCCAAGCTTTATTTAAGCTATAGGTAATACGGTTAAAAGAACGCAAAAAATTGGATGTTGAATTTGTAGAATTAGCTGTTAAATAACTGGAATTTGAAAGTATATGCCATTTGTTTAAACGTAAATCGGCAAAGGTAATATGTCTATTTCCATTGAAATTATCGGCATAATTAAGATGTTCAAATTGATAGCTTGCCAATCCTTTTTTAGCGTGAAATGTGCGCAACCCTGTTTTAAAAAACAACTGATTCCCTGGTTCTTGGACCGCTTGATTTCCGGTTGTTTGATCTAAATTCCAATCCCGATTAAATTCTGCATTGTAAATACGTTGGATGGAACGGAAATTTTCTTGAATATAATCTGTGTCCACCATGGCATTTAAATTCCATAAACTATCTTTTTTTATGATGGCTTGGTCTACTTTTATTTTACCAGCAAAACCATCATTATCGTTATTATCAAGATCTGAAAATAAGTTGAGGTCGTTTTTGCTTCCTGCCAATTCAAAAGCGACATTGGTTTTTTCAGTTGGAATAAAACTACCATTAACAATGGCTAATTGTAATTTGGTAGGCGCAACCAACTGAATAATAGGTTCAAAATTTCCTTGTGGTTCACCAGCAATGGGTTCCACGTATTTGTAGATGGTGGAAATGGCGTTTATTTGTTCGCCATTAAATTCGTTATCAATAATATAATTTCCTTGGTTTTCGCCAACTAATGTAAACCGAACGCTAAATAATTGGTCGTCTGGGTTATTGGAAAACACAAAAGCCTCCACACCATTTATACTTTCTTTTTTATATAAAATTCGGTTTTCATTATAAGCTTCTGGTGAGCTGGATGGCGCTACCATTAAACTTTTATCATCACCAGCATTGGCTAAAATCTCTACTTGTTCTTCTGAAAGATTCTGTTGCAGCGGGCTATTTTTAGAATCATTTTCGCTGTAAATAGACACGCCAAGTTTTAGCTTTTTGCTGTCATAATTACCACCACCATAAACGACTAATCGCGAATAATTACGTTCGCTAAACTGGTAATCCACCGTAATCCGCATTTCCGAAGTAATGGGGAAGGTTGGATTAAATATAATTTCGCCAGCATTATAATTAATGATATAATCTTTGTTTTCGCCACGTTCCAAAGGAATCCCGTTTACATAAACGGTTTCACTACCAGAAACGATTAAAACGTATAATTCTTCATTCGGGCCTTTTAACTTATAAGGACCTTGATTGCCTTCTTGTGCATTAAATTGACTGGTTGTAAATTGGCCACGTACCAAAGCGCCAGCCGCAAACAGGTTGGTGGTAGATTCGGGATGATTTAATCTTGCGTTTACCGATAAACCTTGAACACGCTTGCTGAAATTTCCAAAGTAGGACGTGGTGTTTTCTAAATCAACATCACCAGCACGAATTTTCCAATTATCACTAAACAACTCAATAAAAACCTGATCAAACTCATCTAGGCGTTGCGAATATCCCGATTCTTGAAGTGGCACATTGGCATCTTGAATGGATGCACGAAGTGATACTTTATCATTTAACTTACCTGTAATTTGTAAATCTAATTCACTGTTTAAAACCGAATTTTGGTTGTTTCCAATTACCACACCTCGAGAAATACTACCGGTTGTTGTTAGGCCGTCAAAAGGTTTGAAGGATGATTTTTCACTTGGCTGACTTAACTTATATAATTGTTGCTGCTTGTTGGTATTTGCCAAAATAACAGTCTCGTCTAGTTGGCGGTACGTTTTTGTTAAGAATTCAGGATATGACAGGTAATTGATGACTATGGAATCTGCTTCAATGGGTTTTTTGAGTTTGAGAATGGCTTTGGTAAAATCCACTTCATAGTAAGATTCATCAATAAACGACGCATCTAATTTTTTAAGTGAAAAGAAACTGGAATTAATACTCACACTATCAATAACTATGGAATCATTAACTGCAACTGTTATTGATTTGTAATTAGAATCTGTCTCCTGCGCAAAAGCACAAAAGCAGATAAAAAAAACGAAACAGGTAAAACAGTATTTCATGTCCTTCTAAAACTGTGGAATCAGGAATTTATTTTGTTGATTGATTTTGTTAAATCGGCATTAAATTAATAGTGTAAAAGTAACGCATTATTTATTTTAGCTGAAATTAATTCGGCATGCCTTTAAAAGCATCGATAAATGCGCAGTTTTAGCGCTAAAAAAAGTGGGATTCATGAAGATTATTTCATACAATGTAAACGGTATTCGCGCCGCATTAAATAAAGGATTTATTGATTGGTTAGTTGTTGCAGATCCAGATGTTATCTGTTTACAAGAAATTAAAGCCAATAAAGAACAATTAAACTTGGAGCTTTTTGAAGAAGCAGGCTATACCTATCACTATTGGTTTTCGGCTCAAAAAAAAGGGTATAGTGGTGTAGCTATATTAAGTAAAACCGAACCAAACCATGTGGAATATGGAACAGGAATAGAATCTATGGATTTTGAAGGTCGGAATATTCGAGCTGATTTTAATGGTGTTTCCGTGATGAGTTTGTATTTGCCATCTGGAACTAATGACGCACGTTTACAGCATAAGTTTGATTATATGGATATGTTTCATTACTACATTGATAATTTAAGGAAAGAAATTCCAAACCTTGTTATTTGTGGCGATTATAATATCTGTCATGAAGAAATTGATATTCATAATCCAAAAATGAAAGGTGTATCGGGATTTTTACCAGAAGAACGCGAATGGTTGGGGAATTTTATAGACAGCGGGTTTATAGATTCATTCAGATATTTACATCCTGAAAAACAGGTGTTTAGTTGGTGGAGTTATCGTGCCAATTCCAGAGCAAACAACAAAGGTTGGCGTTTGGATTATGCTATGGTTTCAGAACCCTTACAAGAAAAGATAAAAAGAGCCGTTATCCTTACGGATGCCGTTCATAGCGATCACTGTCCAATTTTATTAGAATTAGAAAAATAATCCCAAATTTAAAAATTACAATATGAAACATTATTTAATAGCATCGGTTCTTTTGCTTGCCTTATCAACAGCATGTGTGTCTCCAAAAGTATATAAAGATTTAGAAAGTAAATACAATACACTTAAAAAGCAGAATAGTAAATTATCTGCGGATAATAACGATTTGACATCGGCAAAAAACAAAGCGTTGAATGAATTGGAAACACTTCAAAAAAACTATAATGAAACCGTTGCGCAACGCGATAAACTGCAACAAGATTACGATGGATTAAAATCTCAATTTGATGTGCTAAAAGCTTCGTATGATGCTTTAGAAACAAATAGTTCAGCTTCTATTGCAGAAAACACAAAAAAGAATCGCGAATTATTAGCGCAATTGGAAGCTAAAGAACAAGCTTTGGCTGCCGAAAACGCACGTTTAGAAAAACTTAAAAAAGAATTAGGTGAACGCTCCAGTCGTGTAGCCGAATTAGAAGGTATGATAGCGGCCAAAGATGCCGATATGAAACGTTTAAAGAATGCTATTTCTAGTGCCTTAACGGATTTTGAAGGTAAAGGTTTAACAGTAGAGCAGCGTGGAGGAAAAGTATATGTATCCATGGAAAATAAATTGTTATTTCAATCTGGAAGTTGGGCCGTTGGAACGCAAGGAAGACAAGCCGTAAACCAATTAGGAGCTGTGTTAGCTGATAATCCAGAAATCGCCATTTTAATCGAAGGTCATACCGACAATGTGCCTTACAGTGGAAATGGCCAGTTAAGTGGTAACTGGGATTTATCAACCAAACGCGCAACAGCCATTGTAAACATATTACGTGAAAATGACGCTATTAATCCCGAGAATTTAACCGCTGCAGGACGTGGTGAATATGCACCTATAGCAACCAACGACACAGCTGAGGGTAAAGCAAAAAATAGACGTATAGAAGTGATTCTAACACCTAAATTGGATGAAATTTCTAAATTATTGAATGATATATAATCAATTTCTGCGTATGCAGGAATCTCTAAAATAAGAAAGCCTTAATAAGCATTTAAATTTTTAAAAGGTTTTTTATAGACAAATAAATTAAGTTTAATTAAAAAGGACTCCTGTTTTCACAGGAACTAAAGATGAAATACACAACCTTACCACAAACCGATATAAAAGTTAGTAAACTCTGTTTAGGTACTATGACTTGGGGAAATCAAAATACCCAAGCCGAAGGACATGAGCAAATGGATTATGCGGTGGATCAGGGAATTAATTTTTTTGATACAGCCGAACTATATCCAGTTCCTGCGGAACAAAGCACCTATGCCGAAACTGAACGTATCATTGGGAATTGGTTTCAAAAAACGGGAAATCGGGATAAGATTGTATTAGCTTCTAAAATTGCTGGCCCTGGCGATTATACAGCACATATTAGAACCAATGGATTTAGCCCAGAAGCTTTAATAGATGGTGTTAAATAGAGTTTAAAGCGCTTACAAACAGATTATATAGATTTATACCAATTGCATTGGCCAGAACGCCAAACTAATACATTTGGGATTCGAGATTACAAGCACCATTTAGAAGACCAGTGGCAAGATAATTTTAATGAAATCTTACACACACTTCAAGGTCTTATTAAATCGGGAAAAATAAGACATGTTGGAATTTCGAATGAAAAAGCTTGGGGAACCATGCGTTTTTTAGAAGAATCTAAAAAACATAATTTACCAAGAATGATTACCATCCAAAATGCCTATTCCTTGTTAAACCGTGTTTTTGAAGGTGATATGGCAGAAATAGCGATTCGTGAGAATATAGGTTTATTAGCTTATTCCCCCATGGCATTTGGCGTGTTATCAGGGAAATATATTAATAATCAAGCTGCTGATAATGCACGCTTAAAGCTTTTTTCAAGGTTTACGCGCTACAGTAGCAACCAAGCAACCGAAGCAACCAAGCACTATTTAAAGATAGCGGAAGATAATCGCATAAGTTTAGCGCAAATGTCTTTGGCATTTGTAACACAACAACCTTTTATAACCAGTAATATTATTGGCGCTACCAATATGGATCAACTAAAAGAGAATATTGAAAGTATTAACATGGAATTAAACGACAGCTTGTTAGCTTCTATTCAAGCTGTTCATGAAATATTTCCAAATCCAGCGCCTTAAATTTTTAGAAAGCTGTTAAATTATCGATGAACTGCAGCTTTTCGTTAAAGTATTTTTCAATTCACCGATAAAATAAGTATTTAATCTATTAACCTTATGTTAAATATTTCTTGCCATAGTTTTTTTATAATTTTAGAAATTATATTATGAAATGATCAACACTATAAATTAGTTGACATAGTCTGTTTTTCCCCTCAAAACTGGAACTATTAAGAGTATGTTTTTAATTTGTAAGTTGATAATCAATTGATTAACTAACTTAGATTTAAACAATGAAAAAAATTACCCTTTCAATTCTTTTTGGAATCATATCCTTTTGTGGGTTTTCCCAAATTGGATTAGTTGAAAATTTCGATGCAGGTCTTACATTACCTCCAGGATGGACCGGTAGTGGTTACTCTGGAGCTGTATTCCAACCATGTAGTGTTGTTTCCTTAAGAGCCAATTTGAGTCCAGAAAACTTAACAGATGATTTAATATCACCTAATATAGTTGGTCAATCAAATGGTACAGATTTAACAGTAGCTTTTGATTATAAAATTGTTGATTGGTCAGCCGCTGTCGATCCTACTAACCCTGGTTGGGGAGAGCTCAATGTGGAATACTCCACAAATAATGGAGCTACATGGGTCAATATGGGTACCATAGATGATTCTAACCATCAGGCAGCAAATACCTGTGCTAATATAAGTTTTGTTCTACCGGCCGCAAATGTGCCTACAGGTTCTGATATCAAATTAAGATTTGAAAATACTTATTTTTCTGGAAATTATTATTTCTATATAGATAATGTTACTGCATCACAAGTGGTTGTAGATCCACCATCGTGTTCTAATTTAATTTCGCCAACTAATGGTGCAACAGGAGTTCCAATAACAGCCGATTTAAGTTGGCAACCTGCTACAGGTATTCCTTCTGGTTATACCCTAGCGGTGGGAACTACGCCAGGCGGAGATGATGTCGTGACGTCTCAAGGCGTTGGTCTTTCAACTTCTTTTGCTTTACCAGATTTAGAATACTCAACAACTTATTATGTAACGATTACGCCTTTTAATGCTAATGGTGACGCAACAGGTTGTGCAGTACAATCTTTTACAACAGGAGCAGATCCAAATGCACCGGTAGATTGTGGTTCGGGAATTCCAATTAATACGGTTTTCTGTTATACAAATAACGATACAACTACATTTAGTTTTGTAAGTAGTGATGGTTCGCCTTTAGTGGTGATTTTTAATTCTGGTAGTACAGAAAACAACTGGGATGAACTAATAGTTTTAGATTCTGACGGTGTTACAAATTTAAACGCAGCTACTCCTTACGGAAACGGAGGGAATTTAGCTGGTTTGATATTTACATCAACAGGCGATACGATTACAATAGGAGTAACTTCAGATGGTTCCGGAATTAGCTGTACCAACAACCCTTGGGATTTTGATGTAGCATGTGTTGATACATCATCTATACCAAATTGTAACGCTACGTTAACAGCACCAATAAATGGGGAAGTTGGCGTTAATGAAAATGTGGATTTAACCTGGAGTCCTGCAACCATTTTTGTTACGGGTTATACCGTGACTATGGGAACTACACCTGGGGGAACGGATATTGCAGATAATGTGGATGTAGGTCCTGTTTTAACATACGATCCAGGAACCTTGGATTATGATCAAACATATTATGTAACCATTACGCCTTATAATGATAATGGACCTGCGGTAAACTGTAATGAGGAAAGTTTTACAGTGCGTCCAGATCCAAATCAGATTATTGATTGTGCAGCAAATCAAATATTAAACACGGTTTTCTGTTACGAAAATGGGAATAATGCGTTTCAGGAAATTTTTAGTTTCCAAAGCTCAGACGGAAGTCCTTTAAACATGTTCTTTAATTCAGGAACTATTGAATCCTGCTGTGATAATATTAGAATACAAGACGGGAATGGAACTGTTATTTTTGAAGGCAATAATGGAGGCGATTTAGCTGGATTATCTATTGTTTCTATAACAGATAGATTAGTAATGTTCTACGAAGCTGATGGTTCTGTTAGTTGTGCAAGTGGATCTAGAACACCATGGGATTTTGATGTGTCTTGTGTCGATACTACAGTTGTTCCAAATTGTAACGCTGAACTGACTGCTCCATTAAACGGCGCGGTTGGTGTAGATGAGAATGCCGATTTAACTTGGAGTCCAGCAAGTGTTTTTGTTACGGGTTATATTATTAATATGGGTACTACACCAGGCGGAACAGATGTTTTAGATGGTGTGGATGTTGGAAACGTTTTAACTTATCCACTAGGAACATTAATGTTTGAAACGACTTATTATGTAACCATAATTCCTTACAATGATAATGGAAACGCAACAGGTTGTACAGAGGAAAGCTTTACCGTTAGAAATGATCCAAATCAAATTTTAGACTGTTCTGCAAATGAAGTTGTAAATACCGTGTATTGCTATTCAGCCAATGATGATATGGTTTTCAACTTTGCCAGTAATGATGGTGCTCCGTTAGCTTTAGTATTTAATTCCGGTTGGATTGAAGCAACATGGGATGAATTAATTGTAAGAGATTCTGACGGAACCATTTTATATCAAGGTGATAATGGTGGTGATTTAACGGGATTAGTATTTGTTTCTTCAGGAGGTTCTATTGAAGTTGAAGTTGATTCTGACGGATTTGGAAGCTGTGAAGGCTCTAACAACGCACCATGGAATTTTGATGTTTCCTGTGTGGATACCACAGCACTACCTAATTGTAATGCTGTATTAACAGCTCCTGCAAATGGTGCTGTTGACGTTAATGAAAATGAAGATCTTTTCTGGACACCAGCAACTATATTTGTAACTGGTTACTTTATTAATATGGGAACAACACCAGGAGGAACAGATGTTTATAACCTTGAAGATGTTGGAAATGTTACAGCATTCGATCCAGGTATTTTAGACTATGATCAAACATATTATGTGACCATTATACCGTATAATGATAATGGAAGTGCATCTGGATGTACAGAATATAGTTTTACTACACGTCCAGATCCGAATCAAATTATTGACTGTGAAGCAGGTCAGGTTTTAAACACAGTTCATTGTTATGAAAATGGAAATAACCAATTTCAAGAAATTTATAGTTTCCAAAGTTCTAGTGGATTTCCATTAAATATTTTATTCAATTCAGGAACTATTGAAACCTGTTGTGATACAATTAGAATCACAGAAGGTGACGGTACCATTATATATGAAGGAACAGGAATTAACGGTGATCTTGCTGGATTAGAATTCGGCTCAACAGGTGATCGAATAATTGTTCTTGCGGAAGCTGATGGTTCGGTTAGCTGCGAGAGTGGTAGCCGAGAACCTTGGGATTTTGATGTTTGGTGTCAAACATGTATTCCACAAACGGTTCGTTTTGATGTGGTGAATGGTGATTGTATAACAGATCCTAATAACCCTGTTTTTGAAGTAGAAGTAGATATTACAGATTTAGGAGATGCAACTAGCTTAACACTAACTGATAATCAAGGTAGTGCTCCAGTTGTGGTTACAGAAACAGGAATTTTAAACTTCGGTCCATATGCAGCTAGTACAAATGTAGTTGTTACAGTTGCTAATACAAACGATCCTAATTGTACAGTTATAAGTAACCCATTAGCGTTTATATGTCCACCACCACCAAATCCGTGCTCTATTGTTTTTGCCGGTGATGATACGGGTGTAGATTGTAATACGCCAGAAGTTACACTATCAGGAAACTTCCATTTATATGGTCAAGACACGAATAATTATGAAATAAACGCTATTGATACGTGTCCAACACCTCCAGTAGATGGCGCAACACCAACAAGCATAAACGTTGATGATACATGGTCTGACGTTTTAGAACTTGGATTTGATTTCTGTTTCTATGGTGGTGTTTATAACCAAGTAATTATTGGTTCTAACGGTGTTATTAGTTTTGAGGTAGAGAATACAGGTGAATATAATGAATGGGCACTTGGCGCTGGAGATACCTTGCCAAACGCTACAAACACAACCATTACGGAAGCAAATATTTTTGGCGTAGGTCATGATATAGATCCTTCTGTTTGTGGTAGTATTGATTATGTGGTTTTAGGTTCTGCACCTTACAGACAGTTTGTTGTAAACTATAATGCTGTTTGTCATTTTGGTAGCCAATGTAATTCAAACACATCTACATCTCAAATCATCCTTCACGAATCATCAAATAATATTGATATTCATGTATTAAGCAAGCCAACTTGTACGTCTTGGAACGGTGGTAGAGCTGTTATTGGATTGCAAAATGTTGATGATACCGCTGCTACAACACCTCCAGGTAGAAATACAGGTGTTTGGACCGTTAC